>JAGQTE010000252.1 GCA_020439175.1 Acidimicrobiales bacterium
GGCGACGACGACGTCCGACCCCGCCAGCCGCGTGCCGTCGTCGAGCACGACCGCGCCCGGCTCGACAGCGCGCACCGCCGTCGCCAGCCGCATGGTGCCGGCGGGCAGGCGCGCAGCCAGCTGGCGCGGGATGGCCGCCATCCCGTCCACCGGCACGGCGGCATCACCAACGGCCAACGTGCGGAACAGCACGTCGAACATGCGGCGCGAGGTGGCGAGGTCCGGGTCGAGCAGGATGCCGCCGAACAGGGGACGGAAGAAGCGCCGGACCATCGGCTCGCTGAAGCCGAGGGCACGCAGGTGCTCGGCGGTCGAGCCGTCCGGCCCGCGCAGCAGCGCCGCCGGGTCGCTGCGACCGAGGCGCAGTCGCAGCGCCAGGACGCGGGCCTTGTCCACGATCGAGCCGGTGGGGGCCAGCGCCGTCGCCGGCAGCGTCGCCGGCTGCCGCAGCGGGTCACTCACTCGGACCATGCCGCGCTCGGCGCCGGTCCACACCAGCGCCCCGGGGTCGAAGCGCCGCAGGCGCAGCGTCGCCACGTCGAGTTGGCGCGCCACCTCGGGATACACGCCGAGCACGACCTGGAAGCCCCGGTCGAGCAGGAAGCCGTCCACCACGTCGGTGCGGACGCGCCCGCCGACCTCGTCGCCCGCTTCGAGCACGACGACCGCGCGGCCGGCAGCAGCGAGCGTCGTGGCGGCAGCCAGTCCGGCGAGCCCGGCGCCGACGACCACCACCGGTGCGTCGTCGCCCGCCGGCGTCGCCGGCTCGGGGGTCATGCCGCCAGATGCCCGTCGGTGATCTCGACGGTGCGGTCGCAGAAGCCGGTCATGCGCCGGTCGTGGGTCACGACCACGCCGGCGAGCCCACGCTCGGTCATCTCGCGCCGGATCAGACCCATGACCTGCTCGCCGCGCTCGGTGTCGAGGGCGGAGGTCGGCTCGTCGAAGAGCACCAGGCACGGCTCGTTCATCAGCGCGCGCCCGATGGCGACCCGCTGGCGCTCGCCCCCGGACAGGTCGGTCGAGCGGACGTTGCGGCGCGCCGCCAGGCCGAGCTCCTCGAGGAGGTCGTCGGCTCGCTTGCGGGTGGCAGCGCCGCGCCGACCGGTGAGCTCGGGCACCACGGTGAGGTTCTCGAACGCCGTGAGGAACGGCACCAGGTTGAGCGACTGGAACACGAAGCCGACGTGATCGCGCCGGAACGAGGCCAGCCGCTTCGGCGAGTAGGCCGTGATGTCCTCGCCGGCGACGGTGACCGACCCTTCGCTCGGGGTCAGCAGGCCGCCGGCGATCGACAACAAGGTGGACTTGCCCGACCCGGACGGGCCGATCAGGGCGACGAGCTCCGTGTCGTCGACCGTCAGCTCGGCGTGGTCGAGGGCGACGATCTCGGTGTCGCCCGACGGGTAGACCTTGCGGACGTCGCGCAGCGCGAGGGCGCTCATGGTTCCTCCTACGAGATGGCCGAGGCCGGGTCGATGCGGATGATGCGCCGCAGCGGGATGAGGCTGCCGATGGCGGCGGTGGCGAGCAGCAGCACGAACGTGACGACGGCGCGGGTCGGCTCGAGCAGCAGCGGGATCTGCCCGGCCAGCGCCTGGGCCAGCCCCAGGGTGACGAGACCGCCGAGCACGAAGGCCGTCCCCGCCACCAGCAGCGCCTGGAGCATCGACCAGCGCACGAGGGCACCCGTGCCGACGCCCAGCGCCTTCATGGCGGCGTAGAGGCTGCGACGCTCGACGGTCAACAGGATGAAGAACAGCGAGGTGATGAGGCCGACCACGAAGATCGTCGTGCCGATCAGGGCGGTGAACGTGGCGTTCTGCTCGGCGGTGCCCGGCAGCGAGAAGATCGCCTCGTCACGTGTCAGCGACGACGTGGCGCCACCGGTGGCGTCGTCGACGGCGGTGACCAGCGACTCGGGCGTGCCGGTGCCGTCGACCAGCACGACCTGGACGACGCCGTCGGCGACCGCCGCATCGGGTCGGCTGGCGGTCTGCACCTGGCGCCAGGTGTCGAGGTCGACCCACAGCGCCGGCTGCAGCAGGTAGCTGGTGTCGTCGACGAAGCCGACGACCCGCACGGGGATCTCACCGAGCCCGACGAGGATGGTGCTGCCCTCGGTGACGCCGTCGTCCTGCAGGGCGGCGTCGGCGTAGGCCTCGCCCGGACCGGGCGGCGCCGGCAGCACGTTCGTGCCCTGCTCGTACCCCATGACGGCGAGATCCAGGAGGTTGTCGGTGCCCGTCGTGCCCTCGAGGCGACCGGCGTCGAGCGTCAGCCCCAACCCGGCCGTGCCGGTGACGCCGGGCGCGGCGGCGATCTGGTCGCGCTCGGCGGGCGTGATGCGCGACCGCAGGAAGGAGTCCTGGGCATCGGCGCTGTAGACGAACACCGGGGCGTCCTGGGCCCGGAACGCGCCGGTCGACCCCAGGACCAGCCCGTCGAGCAGCCCGCCGAGCAGCAGCAGCAGCGTCGACAGCAGGGCCAGCGCGATGCCGACGAAGGCGAACCGGCCGGGCCGGCGCCGCAGCTCTCGGGTGGCGACGCTCACAGGTCTGCTCCCTGGTCGACGGCGTCGACGGGGTCGAGCCCACGGATGCGCCACGCCGACACGGCGAGGGCGATGGCGGCGAGCACGCCCAGGATGGCGGCGGCGGAGCCGAGGTCGCCGCCGCTGAGCGAGGCGTTGAGGCCGGAGCTGCCGCCCGACAGGGCTTGCGTCGTGCCGAGTGCCCCGAGGGCGAACCCGGCAGCGACGACGATGACGATCTGGGTGGCGACGGCGCCGGCGAGCTCGGCGGTGTGCACGCCCATCGCCCGCAGCAGGGTGAGCTGCGGCAGCTTCTGGGTGGTGAGGATCAAGAAGAAGAACCCGATGACCGTGCCGACCGTCAGCCAGCCGAGCAGCAGGATCACCGAGAACGACTGCTGCACCGATGCCACGCCGGGTGCTTCGTCGGCGGCCTGTGTGCGGGTGAGCGCATCGACGCCGGGCACGGCGGCGTCGATGGCGGCCATGACGGCGGCGGGGTCGGCGCCCTGGTCGACCCACACGGCGACCGCCGACGGCGGGACCATTGAGGCGTCGGGGTTCTGCGCCGTGCGGGCCTGGGCGTAGGTGTCGAAGCTGACGAACAGGGTCGGCGTGACCGAGAACGACAACTCGTCGCCGACGCCGACGATCGAGATCGTGCCGCCGTCGGCCAGCTCGACCGTGTCGCCGACGGCGAAGCCGGCGCCGGCGTCCGAGGCGAGGGCTTCACCGGGCGCCTGGGGGAGTCGCCCGTCGGTGACGTTGTCCGGCCCGCCCGGGCCGCCCAGCTCGTAGCCGAACAGCGTCACGTCGCGCCGGTCGTCGGGGGCGGGTGCCGACACGGACGCCGTGAAGGTGCCCACACCGACCGGCCCGGCCTGGCGGACGCCGTCGACGGCGCCGACTGCGGCGACGGTGTCGGGCGCGACCACCGAGGCCTGGAGGTTGTCGCGGGCGAGCTCGCCGTACACGAAGCCGTCGGCGTCGTTGTTGCGCAGGGCGCCGACGAACTCGGACACGAGGCCGCCGAGCAGCGCCTGCTGGAACAGCAAGAAGAAGACCAGCACCGTGACGGCGCCGACGAGGATGACGAAGCGCCCGGCACGGCGCCGCATCTCCCGGAGTGCGAGGTTGATCGGTCCCATAGGTGTTTAGTGCTGAATGATAACGGCGGTGTGGCAGCGTACATTCCCGGCGGCGGATCGCAACGTCCGTTGCAGCGACCGGTCGACCAACCCGAGGCACGCGAGGACACGACGATGGGACGCTTCAGCCAGGACGAGATCGAGGCGGCGTTCGTGGGCACCTGATCGACCCCGAGCGGGATCGGGTCGTGTGCTGGGTCTGGAACCGCATGGAGGACCCGGGCGACGGATCGATCCATCAGGAGGGCAACATCACCCTGCTCGACTACGCCGGCGACGGGCTGTGGTCGCGCGAGGAGGACATCTACAACCCGGCCCGGTTCGGACCCATGCTCGAGCGGTGGGCTGCGGCACGCGCCGCCGCCGGCGGCGTCAGCGGCGGAGGGCGCTGATCAGCGCGAACGTGGCGGCCACGCTGACCACCCCGCCTGCGACCATCAGCACGATCGGCCACAGCGCGATGTCGGGCGTGCCCTCGGTGATGACGAACGCCCGGTCGTCGGTGCGGGCGGCACGGGTCCACCCGCAACGCACGCGGGTCTCGCCGGGCGGTGCGGCGAACCAACCGATCGAATGCTCGTCGCCGATGGCCACCGACGTCGACTGGAACGCGCCCGACAGCTCCTCCTCGCCGGCGGCGGTGCGCACGACGCACGTCGTCGACGCCACCTGATCCTCGAGGACCTCGCTGTTCTCGATCCCGTCCTGGATCAGCCAGATCGTGTAGTTGCGTGGGCCGCCCGGTGGGACGTCGACGACGACCGGGTTGTCGGACCCGATCGTCCCGGCGGCCGCCGGGTTCGCCATCGTGGCGCTGTGGGTCGAGGTCAACAGGACGACCCCGGCGATCACCAGCGCGATCCCGATCATGTCGATGGTCACCGCCAGCACCAAGGACAGGGGCCGGACGGTTCTGCGACCGGTCCCGAGGCCGTGCTGATCGTCGCGGGGACGCACGTCGTCAGTGTGCACGCCGGCCGGCTGGACGCGGCGGATCGGTCGGCCTGGGAACGCCGTGACGCCCGCACCACACACGCGACACACGAAGGACTGCCTACGATCGGCCGGCGTTCGACCAGGGAGGTGGCCATGACCGAGTACGACCCCTTCGCACGGGGACCGCATCCGGTCGGCGTGCGCACGATCGACGTGCCCGACGCCGCGCGCGACCGCGTGGTCCCGGTGGAGGTCTGGTACCCGGCCACGGACGGCTACGCCGGCCAGGACCTCGACGACGCCACCCGCGACGCCTTCGAGCTCATGTCCGGCCTGCCGGCCAGCCGCCAGGACGCGGTGCGCGACGGGAAGCCGGCCGCCGGCCCGTTCCCGGCAGTCGTGTTCAGCCACGGCTTCGCCGGCCACCGGCGCCAGACCACCCACCTGTGCACCCACCTGGCCAGCCACGGGTATGCCGTCGCCGCCCCCGACCACGTCGGCAACACCGTCGCCGACGTCATGGCGATGATCATGAACGGCGTGACGATGGCCGACGCCGGTGCGTACGTCGCCCAGTCGGCGGCCGATCGTCCGCTCGACGCCATACGGGCGCTTGATGCGCTGCTGGCGGGCGACGCCGGCATCGCGGTGCGCGACGACGGCGCCGGCATGACCGGCCACAGCTTCGGCGGATGGACCACGTTGCAGACAGCCGGACGTGATGACCGCATCGTGGCGGCGGTGCCGCTGGCGCCCGCCGGCGGGATCACCGAGCGGTCCTTCGGGCCGGCCGTGTCGATGGCGGACCTGTTGGACCTGTCGTGGAGTCGATCGGTGCCGACGCTGATGATCGTCGCCGACGAGGACGCCGTGCTGCCGATCGACGGGATGCGCGACCTGCTCGGCCGCGGCGCCTCGATCGAGCGGATGGTGGTGATCGGCAACGCCGATCACTTCCACTTCTGCGACGGTGCCGAGATGGTGCACGACATGATGGCGCCGATGATGGCCGGCCAGACCAAGCCGTCGAGCGCCTTCGTCCCCGGCGCCCACGCCTACGACGTCACGAACGGCCTGGGCCTGGCGCACTTTGACGCCGTCCTGCGGCATCGGCCCGAGGCTGTGGCGTTCCTCGAGCGCGACCCGGTGGAGGTGCTGGCCGAGCGCGGCATCGCCGTCAGCGTCGAGCTCGCCCCACCCCGCTGAACCAACCCCAGCGTTCCGGTAGTGAACTCGCGTCGTCCACGGCGCGAGTTCACTACCAGAACGAGGTTGTGCGGCGTCAGTCGCGTTGCCAGGAGAAGCGCACGGCCAGGGCTTCGTGGTCGCTGAGGGGCTCGCCGTCGTCGCGCACGAACACGTCGGTCTCGAAGTTCCAGCTCAGCGGCTCGAGCGTGACGCCGCCGCCCGAGCGATAGGCGAACTTGTCGATGCGGCCCGGCTCCGGGCAGTCGAGCGTCGTGCACACGTCCGACAGGCCCGTGTCGGCGAGGAACGTCTCCCAGATCCCGGCGTCCGCCTCGTCCTGCGGGTTCTCGGGCACCTCGTCCGTGTGCAGGTTGGTGTCGCCGCCGAGGATGATCGCCTTGCCGGCCGAGTGCTCGTTGATGAACGCCGCCAGCTGGGCGAAGTCGGCGGCCTGCAGCTCCTGGTCCCGATCGGATGACCCGGCCTCGGCGTGGAGGTTGTACACGTCCACCTCGACACCGTCGGCCAGGGTCGTCGTGGCGACGGAGAAGCCCTTGGTCGCCAGGCAGTCGGCGGCGCCACGGTCACTGGTGTCGGCGCCGCCGAAGCAGCCCTCCCACCGCACCCGGGTGACGTCGCCGAAGGCGAAGCGGGAGAACCGGTTGAGGCCGTCGGCCAGCAGGGCCTCGGGGCGCGTGGCGTCGGTGCCGAGCGGCTGGGTGGCGGGGGTCGACCGGTGCTCGAGCTCGGAGGTGGCCTCGAGCTCCTCGTGGTAGCCGCGCATCGGCGCATACGGGTTCGGGTCCGGGGTCTTCCAGCTCTCCTGCACCAGCACCAGGTCGTAGGCGTTGAGCTTCGGGCCGATCTGAGGCATGTTCGTCGCCGGCTCCGACCCCGACAGCACCTCGGGGAGCCCGGCGACGTTGTAGGCCAGCGCCACGAACTCGCCGCTGTCGGCATCGGCGGCCGCCGAGCCGCTCGAGCCGCTCGAGCCGCCGGTGCCGGCGTTCGTGCCGGCCGAGCCGCTCGTGGCGGTGGCGGAGGTGGTGGTGCTCGCGGCCTCGTCGGTGGCGCCGCTGCTGCACGCCCCGAGGGCCAACACGGCGGCGGACAGGGCACAGGCGGTCGTCAGTCGGTGCGGTCGCATGGCAGACACCTTGGCAGACCGGTCCCGACGCCGCGTGCGATCGGTCACATCGGGGCTTGCCCGCCCAGCGCCACGGCGTCGCGCGACGACCCGGCGGTCGGATCGACGGGGCCGGCCGGTGGTGGGGGACCGAGCCGCCGGGCGAGGCGCAGCGCCACCAGGCCGGCGACGGCAGCCAGCACGCCGGCGGCCACGCCGACGACCTGGATGCCGACGAGTCCGACGGCCAGCGCCGCCAGCGGGGTGATCGGGATGGCGGCCGCCGGCTCGATCGCCTGGTTCAGCGAGAGCACCCGCCCGTGCGCCCGGGCCGGGGTGAAGCGCTGCAGCAGCGTCTTGGCCGGGACGTAGAAGAACGCCACGTCCATCCCCCACAAGAACACGCCGACGTAGGCGACGACGAGGGATTCCGTGCCCAGGTACAGCGCCGCGGTGGCGCCCGAGGCGATGGTCGCCAGCGCCACGTAGCGGGGACGGGCGATGCGATCGCCGAACGTCGCCAGCGCCAGGCCGGTCAGGACGAGGCCGACGCCGAACACGGTCTGGAGCAGGGCGAAGGTCGTGTCGTCGGCGCCGAGGACCTCGCTGACGTAGAGCGGCTCGAGGACGCCGAAGGTCGCCCACAGGGCGTAGGTCACCGTGGCGACGCCCAGCGTCCAGCGCACGCCGTCGGTGCGCCGGGCGATGCTGAACCCCTCGCGCAGCTCCCGCCAGGCGCTCGTCGGCTCGTCGCTCGTCGCCCCGGCCGTCGCTCCGGCCTCGGCATCGGCGATGTCGCCCTCGGCCGGTGCGGCGGCGACGCGACCGTCGGCCTCGGCGGGAAGGCGCAGGCGCCATGCCACGACGAACCCGACGGCGAAGGTGACGGCGTCGGCGGCGAAGGCCCCGGCCAGCCCCCAGCGGACGTTGACCACGGCGGCCAGGATCGGGCCGATCACGATGGCCAGGTCCTGAGCGCCGCCGAGCAGGGCGTTGGCGGTGACGAGGTCCTCGTCGTCGACCAGGCGTGGCGGGAGGGCGTCGAGCGACGCCGCGGCCATCGCCTCGATCAACCCCAGCGGCAGGGCGAGCACGATGACCATGGCGTAGCTGTCGGCCTGCGTCAGGGCGAGGGCGGCGGCGACGCCGCCGAGGTTGGCGATGATGAGGGCACGACGGGGACCGATCCGGTCGATCACGACCCCGAGGGCGGGGCCGAGCACCGCCCCGGGCAGGCTCAGCACGACGAACAGCAGGGCCAGGTCGCCGGCGTCGGCGTCGAAGGCGAACGCGGCGAAGCCCCAGATGGCGATGACGGCGATCCAGTTGCCGATGGCGTTGATCGCCTCGCTGGCGAGCAGCGGGGCGAACCCGCGGACCCGCAGGACGTGCATCCGGGCAACGCTAGGCGCGCCCCGGCGGTGCCGGTCCGAGGATTTGGCGGCGTCGGCCAGGGTCGATGGCGGTTCGGCGCCCGCGCAGGATCGTGGGATCGCTAGCGTCGGTCGCCATGCGTGACCTGACGACCGATGGGGTCTGGTTCTTCACCGACCTGATGTCCGCCGACCAGGCGGCTGCCTTCGTGCAGCGCGTGGAGTCCCTCGGGTACTCGACGTTGTGGATCCCCGAGATGATGGGCCGCGACCCGTTCGCCCACCTGGCGTTCCTCGGCACCGCCACGACCGAGCTGCGCCTGGCCACCGGCATCGCCAACATCTTCAACCGCGAGCCCGGACCGATGCGCCAGGCGGCCAACACCGTCGCCGAGCAGACGGGCGGCCGGATGGTGCTCGCCATGGGCGTGTCGCACGCCCCGCTCGTCGAGGGCGTGCGCGGCCTGGCCTGGTCCAAGCCGCTGAGCACCATGCGCTCGTACCTCGACCGGATGGACGCCTCGATGATCATGGGCGTCGAACCGGCCGAGCCGGCGCCCCGGCTGCTCGCCGCGCTCGGTCCCAAGATGCTCGAGCTGGCGGCCGAGCGTGCCGACGGGGCGCACCCCTACTGGGGCACGCCCGAGCACACGGCGACCGCTCGCTCGATCCTCGGCCCCGACAAGCTGCTGTGCGTCGAGCAGAAGGTGTGCCTGACGACCGATCCGTCGGCCGCCCGCGCCGCCGCCGACGGTGCCCTGGCGCTGTACGCCACGCTGCCGAACTACCGGAACAACTGGCACCGACTGGGCTTCAGCGCCGAGGAGATCGACGGTCGAGCGCCACGCTTCGTCGATGCCGTCGTGGCCTGGGGCGATGCCGACACGATCAAGGCGCGCCTCGACGAGCACCGTGATGCGGGGGCCACCCAGATCTGCATCCAGCCGCTGCACCCGGACAATCAGCTGGGCAAGGTGGACTGGGATGCCCTGGAGGCGCTCGCCCCCGGCGCCTGACCCGGCACGAGGACTCGATCGCACCCGGCAACTGTCTGCAGTCCTCCTGCATGAGTTGCCGCCCACCCAGGGTGGCGACGACCTAGGGTGAGCCGCCTGCCACACATGGGAGGATCCGAGTTGCAGACCCGTTCAACCATCCGCCGGGCCGGCGCCGCCGTCGCCGTGGTCCTGGCGCTCGCCGGTGCCGCCGCCTGCTCGAAGAGCGACGACACGACCAGCACCGGCACCACGCAGGGCACGACCGCCGGATCGACGCCGGGCACCACCGGCGGCTCGTCCAGCGACGACACCGTCCTGTTCGACAAGACCGTGCAGGAAGAGCTCAAGGCCGTCGGCTGCTACTCGGGCAACATCGACGGCATCATGGGCCCCGAGACCGACGCCGCCATCGTGGCGTTCCAGACGGCCATGGGCCTCGAGGTCGACGGCGAGCTCGGACCCGAGACCGACTCGGCCCTCGAGAAGGCCGCCGCCGCCGGTGAGACCGTGTGCAAGCCGGCCGGTTCGACGACGACCGCCAAGCCGGCCTCGACCACCACGGCGTCGGGTGGCATCGCCCCCTGCACCGCGACGGCGATCAGCGCCGCGCTGCCCCAGGGCAACGTGGTGGTGTCGTACGTGTGCGCCGGCGAGTACGCCGCCGCCACCTACCGCCCCAGCGGCTCGACCACCGGCGACACGCAGATCGTGCTGATCTCGCAGAACGGCGTGTGGCAGGTCCCGGGCCAGGATCCGTGCGGGTCGGCGAGCGCCGGCATCCCGCCGGTCATCCTGGAGAACGGGTGTGGCACGTCGACGGGCACGACCGCCTGAGCGGACGATGTCGAGCGCCGGTGCCGCCGGCGCAACGATGCAGCAGGGGCCGGTCCACACGGGCCGGCCCCTGACGCGTCCTCACCGCCGGCCGGCGAGGGCGGCGTCGATCCAGGCGGCCACCTCGGGCGCCCGCGAGGCGACGAACGACGCGGTGAGGTGGCTGCGGTCGCGGTAGACGAGCTGGTCGCCGGCGATGGCGGGGCACCGATCGTCGGAGCAGACCAGGGGAATGGGGTCGGCGTAGGTGGCACCCGCCTCCTCGGCGATGGCGCGCAGCTCGTCGTTGATCCGGACCACCTCGGCGTCGGGCCAGGCGGGCTCGCAGGCCGTGGTGTCGTCGAGGTGTGACGCCAGGCAGGACGGGACGGGCTCGTCGGTCTCGGGCGTCTCGCCGACGACGACGACCCGGACGCCGTCGGGCACGAGCGCCAGGGCGGCGCGGACGTCGTCGGCCCACCCGTCGGGGTCGCGCCCGAAGCGCGTCCGGTGCCGGCCGCTGAGCACCAGCACGTCCGGGGGCGCGGCGGCGAGGTCCGCCCACGCGCCGTCCAGGAACGAGGCGCACTCGTCGAGGTCGGCGGCGGCGGGCGGCACGAACGGCGAGCAGGCCCCGCGCGTCACCCGGTCGACGTGCCAGCCGCTCGGTTCGGCCAGCGCTGCCAGCGCCGGCATCCAGTGCCCGGCGTGCGAGTCGCCCAGCAGCATCACCTCCGTCGGGGCGTCGGAGGCGCCCGCGCCGCACGTGCCGCGCGTAGCGCATGTGGCGCGACCCTCGGCGGACGGGTCCTTGTCGGCCCCCGCATCGACGAGCGGGGGCGTGAGGTTCGTCGGCACGACGTCGGTGGCGACGATGGTTGCTCCGGGGGCGTGCGCCGGCCCGGTCCAGGCCACCCCGGCGTCGAGCGGACGGTCGACCACGGCGGCGAACACGAACGACGCCGCCACCCCGACGGCGACGAGCCCCGCCCCCAGCGCCAGGCTGCGACGCGGCTGCTCGGCCAGCGCGGGCGAGGTGCGTGCCGGCTGCTCGACGACGCGGTACGACACGGCGGCGACGATCACGACACCGACGAGGTAGGCGGCCAACCCGGTGCGCGTGGCGGTGAGGTCGGCGGCGAGGACCAGCGGCGGCCAGTGCCACAGGTACAGCGAATACGACCGCCGCCCGATCCACTGCAGTGGCGCCGCGCCGAGCAACCGCCCGGCCGGGTGGCGGCCGCTCCCACAGCCGGCGGCGAGCACCGCCGCCGTCCCGAGGACGGGGAGGGCGGCGGCCCAGCCTGGCCACGGCGTGGTGCGGGTGAACCACACGCAGGCGGCGAGGATGGCGACGAGACCGCCCGCACCGGCGATGGCGCGGGCCGCGGCGCTGCGGTCGGCGAGGCGCGCCATCGGCGCCGCGGCCAGGGCGACCAGGGCGCCGATGCCCAGCTCCCAGGCCCGCGCCGGTAGGCCGAAGAAGGCGCCGATGGCGTCGGTCGAGCTCTGATGCCACGACCAGACGAACGATCCGGCGACCACGGCGCCGACCACCAGGCCGGTCACGGCCCGCCGGCGGGTGCCGTCGCCGGGGTCGGCGGGGTCGGCACCGGTGGCGCTCCCTCGGCGCAGGCGGCGGGCGGCGACGGCGGCCAGCACCACCAGCGCCGGCCACAGCAGGTACCACTGCTCCTCGAGCGAGAGGGACCAGTACTGCTGGAAGACCGATGGCGCCGTCGCCTCGCCGAGGTAGTCGGTGGCGGTGACGGCGAAGCGGACGTTGGCGACGAACAGCGCCGCGGCGCGCCCGTCGCCGATGCTCTCGCGCTGCTCGAGCGGTCCCTGCCACACGGCGGCGGCCACGAACGTCGCCACCAGCACGGCGGTCGCCGCCGGGAGCAGGCGTCGCGCCCGTCGGGCGTAGAACGAAGCCATCCGGGTGCGGCCGGTGCGGTCGCGCTCATCGATCAGCAGGCGGGTGATCAGGTAACCCGAGATCACGAAGAACACGTCCACGCCGGCGAACCCGCCGGACACGCCGGCGATGCCGGCGTGGTACGCGATGACCGCGGCCACCGCCACGGCCCGCAGCCCCTCGACGTCGCCGCGGTAGCGATGCGCGGCGCGCTCGGCGTCGGGGTCGGTGACGGGTCGCACCGACGCCAGTCGTTCGCTCACGGGGCGCCGGGCGTCGGTGCGGGCATCGGCGCCACGCTAGATGCCGGCCTGCGGCACCGGCCGATCAGCCGCGGTCGATGGCCAGCTCCGCCATGCCGTGGCGACCGCTCAGGAAGGCGAGCGCCTCGCCGCCGTCGGGCAACGACGCCGTGCCGATGCCGCGCACGCGATCGCTGGCGATGACCAGGGGCGGCGACTCGCTCAGCCAGATGATCGGCACGGTCGCCGCCAGCTCCTGCTCGAACGACGGGTAGGCCGCCACCCGGTCGCTGCGCTCGGCCATGGCGCGGGTGCGCCACACGATGTCGTCGAACGCCGGGTCGTCGAGGTGGGCGAGGTTCAGCGACGGGGTGCCGATCGGGTTGACGTTCGAGCCGAGCAGGAACATGGCGTAGGTGTCGGGATCGAGGCCGGAGAACTTCTCGAACACGGTGGCGTGGTCCTCGCCGTTGGCCACGCGGATCGGCAGCGCCGGCTGGGGGAAGGCCTCGACGGTCACCTCGACGCCGACCGCGGTCCACGCATCGGCCACCGCCTGCTGGCGGCGGACGCTGCCGGGATCGTCGGCGGCGGCCAGCGTGAGGCGCATCGGCCCGTTGGCCGCCTCCCACCGCTCGATGGCGGCGCGGGCGGCGGTCGGGTCGTAGGCCGGGGTCGTGTCGAGGGTGGACCACTCGCTCGTGGCGGCGATCGGACCGAGCGAGGCCTCGGCGTCGCGGCCGTCGGTCGCCACCATCGCCGGCCGGTCGATGGCCATGGCCAGGGCCCGGCGGACCTCGACGTCGTCGGTGGGCGCCACGGCGGCGTTGAGCACGACGAACCGCTGGACGAGGTCGCTCTCCTGGGCCGTGACCCGGAGGTCGGGGTCGTCGGCGATGGCGTCGAGGTCGAGCACGGCGCCGTCGTTGAACGTCGCCGCGTCGAGCTCGCCCGAGTCGACGGCGGCCAGGCGCTCGCGGTCGTCGGGGATGAAGCGAAACTCGATCTCGTCCAGCCGGGGGAGCCCGGCCCGCCAGTAGTCGGGGTTGCGCTTGCCCTCGATCGCCACCCCCGGCTCCCAGGCCGTGGCCACGAAGGGTCCGGTGCCGACCGGGAGCCCGTCGGGGTCCGCGGCGCCGATCTGCGCCGGCGATGCCATGTAGCCGGCCTGGTTGCCGAGCTGGCCGGTGAGGTGCTGGGGGAGGGTGACGAACGGCCGCTCGGCGCGCAGGACGACCTGGAGCGGTCCCGTGACCTCCACCTCGCTGATGCCGTTGAGCGGTGCGATGTTGGTCGGGGATCCGAGGCCCTGGGTGCGCAGGTTCAGCGCCACCGCCTCGGCGTCGAGGGGCGCGCCGTCGTGGAAGCGGATGCCGTCGCGCAGGTCGATCGTCCACTGCGTGAAGTCGGCGTTGGGCGTGATGGCGGCGGCGAGGAACGGCACGACGGCGCCGTCCGCGTCGACGGTCGCCAGCGGTTCGTAGAAGGCCTGCGCCGCCACCTGTCCGCTGGCGAGCCATCGCTCGACGAACGGGGACCAGGTGTTGACGTCGTAGGCCACGCCGTAGACGAGCCGACCGCCCGTCGGCGGGGTGGTGGCCGCCGCTCCGGCGGGTTCGGCCTGGTCGACGCCGGTGCTCCGGCAGGACGCCAGCGCCATCGTCGCCAGGAGGGCGACGACGACGGCGATGCCGGCTCGCCGGCCGGACGTTCGTCGGGTTGTGGTGATGGGCATGCGTGCTCCTCGATGCAGGCAGCGGGTGGTCGCGCTCGGACCCGACACCGAGCGCGACGTGGGTCAGGTGCTCCGGTCGGCCTCGGCCGGTCCGAGGTCGACGACGTCGCGGGCGACGCGCCCGAGCGTCTCGGCGACCAGGTCCCACGGGTCGTCGCCGCGGCCGCCGTGGAGCCAGGACTCCATCACGGCGAACAGCCCCGACGTCAGCACGGAGCCCAGCACCCGGGCGTACGGGTCGTAGAGGTCGGTGCCCGAGCGTCGTGCGATGTCGGCGACGGTGCGCAGCCGCTGCGCCTCGACGATGCCGGCGAAGGTGGCCTGCACCTCGGGGAAGGACTCGTAGGCGATGGCCGAGCGCACCTGGTCGGCCCCGAAGGGGAAGCGTCCGGCGCGCGCCTGGGCGAACACCGCGTCGAGCGCGGCGATCGGTCCGTAGGAGTCCGGCAGCTCCTCGAACGCCGAGATCAGCTGCTGCAGCCACGTCTCGAGCCCGTCGAGCGCAGCGTGCTCCTTGGTGGGGAAGTAGCGGAAGAAGGTGCGCTCGGACACGCCGCAGTCGGCGGCGATGTCGGCGACGCGAGCATCGGCGACCCCGTGCGCCAGGAAGCGGGCGAGCGCCGCCTCGCGCAGCGCGTGGCGCGTCTCGGACTTCTTCACCTCGCGACGCCCTTCGGACGTCCCCGCCAACGCCATGCGGGCAATCTATCGCGACGGTGCCAATATGTCACGGGTGACACGGTTGTGACAGTTCTGACATCATGTCGGGCCGGGCGGCCGTGGCGCCGCCCGTCGGGAGGGGAAGACACGCATGGGCAACGCAGGCGCGCCGGGGGGCGCGGGCAGGCACGCAGCGCTGACGACGGCTCGCCTCGACGCGTGCCGCCACGTCCAGGCGCTGGCCTACGCCGCCTGCGACGACGTGGCGCGCCAGCTCCAACAGGGCTGGAGCGAGCGCCGTGCCGCCGCCGCGCTCGGCGAGGCCCTGCGGTCGCGGGGCGTGCAGGAGTGGTTCCACACCCCGTTCGCCTGGTTCGGCCGGCGGACGGCGTTCCGGCCGGCGCGCGGTGCCTGGACCCCGGCGCACTTCTTCCCCACGAACCTGCGGCTCGTGCCGGGCATGCCCGTCATCCTGGACGTGGCGCCGATCGTCGACGGCGTGACCGCCGACGTCGGCTACAGCTGCTGGTACGGCACGGCGCCGCACCCCGCCTACGAGCGGCTCTGCGACGACCTGGCGGTGCACCGGGAGCTCATCGTCGACCAGGTGCGCGCCGGGCGCACGATGGCCCAGGTGGCTCGGGCCGTCGATCGGCTGGCCACCGAGCAGGGCTACCGCAGCGCCCACCGCTCGTACCCGTTCGCCGTGCTGGCCCATCGGGTGGCGACCGAGCAGGCGGCGGTGCCGGCGTCGGTGCGCGCCCGCACCGTCGGTGGCTTCGGGCTGGGCGCGCAACGGTGGCTGGGCCGTTCGCTGGTGGCCTCGCTGCGCGGGCGCGCCGGCACGCCGCTGTGGAACGA
>JAGQTE010000253.1 GCA_020439175.1 Acidimicrobiales bacterium
ACTCGACGGGCGAGAGGCGGCTGGAGCCCGAGAGGAGAATCGAACTCCTGACCTGCTCATTACGAGTGAGCCGCTCTGCCGACTGAGCTACTCGGGCGAGGCGACAAACCTAGCAGTCGCCTTCCCCGCTCCCACAAGCAGATCGACGGCCCGATGGCTACGGTTTGCGGCGATGGGGAGTGAGCAGCAGGTCCCGCCTGCTGTGACCGAGCGGGTCGCCCGCATCACGGGGGCGACGCCGCTGCATCGGGGCATCGACACGACTGCTGCGTCGATCGGTCTGCGCAGCGCGGCCATCGTCGAGGCGCCGGTCGCCGTCTACACCGTCGACCTGCTCGGTCGGGTCACGTCGTGGAACCCCGCGGCGGAGCGGCTCTTCGGATGGACCGAAGCCGAGATCCTCGGCCAGGTCATCCCGTTCATCCCCGATGACGAGCTCGACCAGACCCTCGCCGGCGTCGAGGTGCTCATGCAGGGCACGCCGTTGAGCAACATCACCTACGAGCCCGTGCGCAAGGACGGCACCCGTCGCCACGTCCTCACGACCGCCACGATGCTCACCGACGACGCCGGGTCGCCGGCATCGGTGCTCTGCTTCGCCGTGGACGTCACCGAGCGCGAGCAGGCGCGCCTCGTCCTCGCCGACGCGTCCTACCGGTGGCGGCGGCTGCTGGAGAACATCTCCGACACGATCACGCTGCTCGACGCCGACCTGCGCGTCATCGAGTCCACCGGGCAGTTCAGCGACGTGCTCGGCTACGACGCCGACTGGTGGGGCGCCGGGATGTCCGCGCTCGACCTCATCCACCCCGAGGACCGACCGACCGCCGACGCCCTCGCCGTCGAGGTCCTGGCCCACCCGGGCGCCGAGTTCACCCAGGTCTTCCGCACCCGCCACGCCGACGGCCACTACGAGCACATCGAGTACTCGGTGGTGAACCTCCTCGACGACCCCGGCGTGGCAGGCATCGTCATCAGCTCGAACAACGTGAGCGAGGTGCGCAAGGCCGAGATGCTGCTCCAGAACGAGGCGCGGATCCTCGAGCTGGTGGCGCGTGACGCACCGCTCGACGAGACGTTGCCCGCCATCGTGGCCATGGTCGAGCACCACGCCGAGGCGGCGACCACGCTGTACCTGCTCGACGAGTCGGGCGACCACCTCACCGCCGGCGCGCCGGGCCAGGTGCCGCCACCGGTGGTCCGCCTGTTCGAGCGCGTGCGGCTCGATCCCGACCGCGGCGTCGGCGCCGCGGTGTTCGGCCGAGAGACGATCGTGGTCGACGACGTCGCCACCAGCCCCTACACCAGCGACGCCGCGGCCGTGTTCGCCGCCCACGGCGTGGCGTCCGGGTGGGCACGCCCGATCATCGAGAGCCGCACCGACGAGGTGCTCGGCTGCATCATCACGCTGCACGCCACCACCCGAGCGCCGACGGCGCACGAACGCGAGGTGGGTGCCGTGGCGTCGCACCTGGCGTCCATCGCCATCGAGCGCGACCGGTTCCAGCGGCGCCTGTTCCACCAGGCGCGCCACAACCAGCTGACCGGGCTCCCGAACCGCCACGCCATCGGCGAACGCCTCGACGAGCTCTTGACCCAGGTGCGATCCCACGACGGTGACGACCGCCGCCCGGGCGGGCGTGCCGCGGTGATGTTCATCGACCTCGATCGCTTCAAGGTCGTCAACGACAGCTTCGGCCACGCTTCGGGTGATCACCTCCTGGTGCGCTTCGCCGGCCGGTTGCAGAACCTGGTGCGCCAAGGCGACTTCGTCGGGCACTTCGCCGCCGACGAGTTCGTCGTGCTGCTCGACGACGTGCACGGCCTCGACGACGTCCAGTTCGTCGCCGACCGCATCGACGCCGCCCTCGACGAGCCGTTCGCCCTCGACGAAGGCCACATCTACCTGACCGTCAGCATCGGGGTGGCGCTGGCCGACCGGACGTCGACCAGCGAGTCGCTGCTGCACCAGGCCGACGCCGCGCTCTTCGAGGCCAAGCAGCTCGGCGGCGACCGTCTGGCGGTGTACGACACCGCCATGCAGACCCGTGCCGTCGAGCACCTGCGGGTCGACCGGGACCTGCGCCTCGCCATCGAACAAGGCGATCTCGAGCTGCACTACCAGCCCGAGATCGACGTGGGCGGCGGCATGATCGTCGGCGCCGAGGCGCTGCTGCGCTGGCAGCACACCGACCGAGGCCTGGTGTTCCCGAAGGACTTCATCGGCGTCGCCGAGGACACCGGGCTCATCGTGCGCATCGGACGCTGGGTCATCGAAGAGGCCGTGCGGCAGGTGGCGACGTGGCGACGGCTCACCGGTCACGAGGACGTGTGGGTGTCGGTCAACCTCTCGGCCCGCCAGCTCACCTGGCGCGACCTGGTGCCCGTCGTCGCCGCCGCGCTGCGCGACGCCGAGGTCGACCCGGACGCGCTGATGCTCGAGATCACCGAGTCGGTGCTGATCGACGACGCCGAGGCAGCGCTGCACGTGCTCGGCGAGCTCAAGGCCCTCGGCGTCCGGCTCGCCATCGACGACTTCGGCACGGGCTTCTCGTCGCTGAGCTACCTGCACCGCTTCCCGGTCGACGTCGTGAAGATCGACCGGGCGTTCGTGTCGCCTCTCGGCGCGCCGGACGGCTCACCGGTCGCCGCTGCCGTGGTGCAGATGGCGCGGGCGTTGGGCATCGAGACCTGTGCCGAAGGTGTCGAGTCGCCCGAGCAGCTCGCCGCCCTCCGGACGCTCGGCTGCGATGTGGCGCAGGGCTTCCTGTTCGCCACCGCCGTCCCGGCCGCCGACTTCGTCGAGCTGCTCGCCTCCGCCCCGCGCTGGTGAGCCGCCGTCAGCCGGGCGGCCGGATGCGAACGCAGAGGGCTTGGAGCTGGAGACGTTCGTTCGGGTTGCGTCGCAACTCGTGCTGGAGGTGATCCACGGCTCGGGCGGCGCGCAGCCACGGCGCCGCATCCGAGGCGACGGCGGCCTCGTCACGGCACCGCGCGCTGAGCACGCCGAGGCCGAAGCGGATCTCGTCGGTGCGGTGCCGGCGCGCCTCGCGCTTGTGGCGCGCCTCGAGGTCCTTGCGACCGGCGCCGCGCTCCCCCATCGCCTCGGCGCGCTCCTCGAGGGCGGCGCGCTCGACACCGTGGCGCTCGTCCAACGGCGCCTGCGCCTCGTCGATGCGAGCCAACAGGTCGTCGACGGCCGCGACGACGGCCGCACCGGTCCCGTCCAGTCGGTCGGGCAGGGACCACCACGCTCGACGGCGCTCGTCGAGCCCCGGATCGGCGGCGAGGAGCCGCGCTCGGCCGAGGTCACCGCCGACGACCCCGGCCACGGCACGGGCCCGATCCGGGTCGATCCCCTCGCCCTCGAGCGCCGCCGCGATCGTCTCGGCGGTCAGCGGCCCCACGTCGATGCGGACGCAGCGGGAGGCGATGGTGACCAGCTCGGGCGTGACCTGCTCGGCCAGCACGACGAAGATCGTGCCGTCCGGCGGCTCCTCGACGGTCTTGAGCAGCTTCGGCCCGACACGGGCGTCGATGAGGTGGAACTCGTCGAGCACGATGACCTTGCGCTGCCCCTCGATCGGGCGCAGGCCGGCGAGGCGGACCACCTCGTCGGCCTGTTCGGCGCTGATGGCGGCACCGACGCGTTCGACGACGACGAGGTCGGGATGCTCCTCGGTCATCGCCAAGGCCGTGACGCGCGCGGGGTCGGGAGCACCGTCGGCGAGCAACACCGCGGCGAAGGCGCGCGCCAGCGCACGCTTGCCCGCACCGCGCGGGCCGACCAGCAGGTAGGCGTGCACGGGCCCGGCCGCTGCGGCGCGCAGCTGTGCCACCGCCGACGCCTGGCCGACCATCGTGGCGAACGGATCGGCCACCGCCAGCTCAGCGCTCATGACCATCGATTCTGGCGCGCGCAGGTCACCCGAGGTCCAGCCGGTCCCGTACGACAGCCGCCACCCGATCGGCGACGACCTCCACCGTCCCGGACCCGTCGAGCACCACCCACCCACCGGGATCGGCGGCCGCCAACGCGAGGAACCCGTCGCGCACGCGGGTGTGGAAGGCGTCACCCGCCTGCTCGAAGCGGTCCGGCGCAGCGCCGATCCGCTGCGCCGCCACGTCGAGCGGCAGGTCGAGCACGATCGTCAGGTCGGGCCACAGCCCGTCCGACGCCCAGTCGGAGAGCCGCCGGAGGTCCTCGACCTCCATCCCCCGCCCGGCGCCCTGATAGGCGAGCGTCGATCCGGCGAAGCGGTCGGACACGACGTGGCGGCCGGCGCCGAGCGCGGGCCGCACCACCGTGGCGACGTGCTGGGCCCGATCCGCCAGCATGGCCAGCGCCTCGGCCCGCGGATCGACGTCGCCGGTCGCCGGGTCGAGCAGCAGCCGGCGCACCTGGGAGCCGAACGGGGTGCCGCCCGGCTCGCGGGTGTGCACCGCGTCGAGCGTCCCCGCCAGCAACGCGGCCTGGGTCGACTTGCCGCAACCCTCGCCACCCTCGAACACGATGAACCGACCGGGCCTCACGACGTGCCCTCGCCACCCGGTTCCGGGTCGGGACGCACGTCGTCCGGCCAGACGTCGAGCGGGTCGGGGATGGCTGCGGGATCGGGTCGGACCGCGGGAGCGGGTCGGACCGCGGGATCGAGGTCGGGCAGGGGGACGCCGAACGGCGGACCGGCATCGGCGGTTGCCGCGTCGAGCGGAGCCGCGCCCGTCCCGGCGGGCAGCGGGGCGTCGGCCACCACCTCGCCGGCCACCAGCTCGGCCGAGGCGCGGCCTGTCGTGCGCCCAGCCTCGGCGTCGCCTTCGGCGCTGCTCCTGGCGGCGCGCAACGACCGATGAGCCAGCCAGCCGGCCGACACGATGATGGCGGCGTCGAGCCAGAGCGTGATGCGCACACCGGGGATGAAGTAGCTGGCCGAGCCGAGCTCGATCGACCGGTTGTCCGAGATCAGCCGGGCCACGCTGTCGAAGAACGTCGTCAGCAACGGCCCGAGGATCAGCGCGATGAACACGCAGAAGCGCACCATGGTGTTGAGGGCGGCGAACACCCGCCCCCGCAGGTCGTCGTCGACGTTGGCGTGCAGGATCGAGTAGCCGAGCACGTAGGTCGGCCCGACGGCGGCGCCCATCACGAACACCAGCGCCAGCACCGCGCCGAGGCTGTGCACGGATGCCGCCAGGAACAGCACGGCGCCGGCGATGTAGAGCAGGAACGGGAAGATCCGCTGGTTGTCCACCCGCTTCTGCAACGTGGACACGATCAGCACGCCCGCCGCGGCGCCCAACACGAGGGCGCTCGTGAACAGGCCGAAGCCGGCGGCGCCGGCGAAGAGCACGTCCGAGGCGAACACGGCACCGAGCGGGATCAGCATGCCGCCGCCGATCAGCGCCAGCCCGAGGCTCAGGTTGACGGCGCGCACCGTCGGGTTGATGAAGACGTAGTGCCAGCCCTCCTTGAGCTCGGCCAGCGTCTGCGACAGGTCGACCTTGGTGCGCTGCTGCTCGGCGCTCTGCGCGGTCGGGCGCGGGCGTCGCGCCCGTTCGGGGATGGCGAGGCGCCAGATCATGTAGGCCGAGATGGCAAAGGTCACCGCGTCGCCGTAGAAGGCCAGCGCGGTCTGGTTCAGCCCCAAGAAGCTCAGCGCACCGATGTTGCCCAACCACGCCGAGAGCCCGGCGAGTGCGGCGAACACGAGCGGAGCGAACAGCGCCGGCCCGTACCCGGCGGCGAGGTTGAGCGAGCTGGCGGTCGTCAGGTGATCGTGCGGGACCAGATGCGGGGTGATCGCCTCCTTGGCCGGGGTCCACAACAACGCGAACATCTCGAGCAGCAGCGACAAGGCCAGCAGCGCCCACAGCGTCTTGGCGAACGGCAGCACGATGAGCAGGCCGACGCGGGCGAGGTCCGACACGACCATCACCTTCTTGCGATCCCAGCGGTCGACGAGGACGCCGGCGACGGGCGAGAAGAACAGGTGCGGGAAGATGCGGGCGGTGATCACGAGCGAGCTCGCCGCCGCCTGGGCCCGAGCGTCACCCTCGTACAGCTGGTTGGCGAAGGCGATGGTCGCCAGCAGGCCGAGCCAGTCGCCCGTCGCCGAGACGACCTGCACCAGCCACAGACGGAAGAACATGGGCGAGCCGAACAGCCGCACGTGCCAGCCCGGCCTGTCGTTGGGCGCCGACGGGTACATGGCGTCGGTCTCGTCGCCGCCGTCGGTGCGCGCCAAGCCGATGCGCTCGCGCATCCGGGCGAGGAAGGACTCCGGCTCCGGATCGCTCGGCGTGTCCCCGACGGGCACACGCCGGACGCCGTCCGGATCAGCGGCCGCCGGCGACTCCGGGCCGCCGGGCGCCGGGTCGCCCGTGCTCACGGCGTCGCCTCCGGCCACCGGTCAGGCACGGTCGGCTCCACCGTCAGTCGAACCCGCACGGCGCGTGCGGCGCAGCTCGGCCATCCGGGCAAGGCTAGGCGGTGGGTCGACGCGCTCCGGGGAGTCGGCTCAGCCGTCGGCTGCCGGGCCATCGGCCGCCTGCCTGGCCGTCGTCGTGGACGCCTTCTTGCTCGCCGCCTTCTTCGTGGCCTTCTTGGCGGCCTTCTTCTTGGTGGCCTTCTTCTTCGTGGCCTTCTTGGCGGACTTCTTGGCGGCCTTCTTCGCCGGCCCGCGCTCGCGTCGGTCGGCCAGCAGCTCCGACGCCCGTTCCGAGGTGATCGTCTCGACGTCGTCACCCTTGCGCAACGAGGCGTTCGTCTCGCCGTCGGTGACGTACGGACCGAACCGCCCGTCCTTGATCACCATCGGCTTGCCGCTGACGGGATCGTCGCCCAGCTCCCGCAGCGGTGCCGCCACCCGCTGTCCCCGCCGGCGCTTGGGCTGCGCCAGGACCTCAAGCGCCTGCTGGAGCGAGATGGTCAGCAGCTGCTCCTCGTTCTCGAGGCTGCGCGAGTCCTTCTTCCCGTCCGGGAGATCCTTTTGGATGTACGGGCCGAACTTGCCGTTGTGCGCCGTGATCGGCTGTCCGTCGGCCGGGTCGACCCCGACGGTGCGCGGCAACGACAGCAGCTCGAGCGCCTCGTCCAGCGTGATGCGCTCGACCGTCATCGTCTGGAACAGCGATGCCATCTTCGGCTTGTCGCCGTCGTCGGAGTACTCGCCGAGCTGCACGTACGGTCCGAAGCGCCCCGTCTTGGCGTAGACCATCTGCCCCGACCCGGGATCGATGCCCAGCTCGCGGCCGCCCTTGGGCGCGGCGAGCAGCTCGAGTGCCTTGTCGACGGTCAGCTCGTCGGGTGCCAGCGCATCGGGGATCGAGGCCGTGTCGTCGCCGCGCTTGAGGTAGGGCGAGTTCGATCGCCCCGGCTTGGCGTAGATCGGGACGCCGTCGGGATCGGCGCCGATCAGCACCGAGTTGACGCGCTCGGCGTCGATCTGATCGATCTGCGCCCCGACCTGCTCCCGCAGCCCCCCGTGGCGCTGGCCGTCGGCGCCTTCGGGTCCGAAGTAGAACTCGGCCAGGTACGGCACGTGCTCGGCGGCGCCGGCGGCGATGGCGTCGAGGTCGTCCTCCATGTTGGCGGTGAAGGCGTAGTCGACCAGCTCCGGGAAGTACTCCTCCAACAGCGACACGACGGCGAAGGCCGTGAACGACGGCACCAGCGCCGACCCGCGCTTCCACACGTAGCCACGATCGAGAATCACCTTGATCACCGACGCGTAGGTCGACGGCCGACCGACCCCGAGCTCCTCGAGCCGCTTCACCAGCGACGCCTCGGTGAAGCGGGCCGGCGGCTGCGTCTCGTGGCCCTGCGGTTCGAGCTCGACCACCTCGAGCGGGTCGCCCTCGGCGAGCGCCGGGAGCTGGCGCTCCTGCTCGTCGCCGTCCTCACCCTCGTCCACGTCTTCGATGTAGACGAGGCGGAAGCCCTGGTGCCTGATGATCGTCCCGCTCGTGGAGAACGCCGCGTCACGCCCCGACGCCGTCGTCGCGCCCAGTCGCACGACCACCGTCTCGCCGGTGGCGTCGGTCATCTGGGAGGCCACCGTACGCTGCCAGATCATCTCGTAGACGCGCGCCTCGGTGGCGTTGACCTCGCGGGCGACCTCCTCGGGCGAGCGGAACCGGTCGCCGGCGGGGCGGATCGCCTCGTGGGCCTCCTGGGCGTTCTTGACCTTCTTCGTGTACTGGCGCGGCGCGTCCGGGACGTACTGGGCGCCGTAGCGGTCGGTGATCGTGGCGCGCGCCGCCGCCAACGCCGTCTCCGACAGCGTGGTGCTGTCGGTACGCATGTAGGTGATGTAGCCGTTCTCGTACAGCGACTGCGCCGCCCGCATGGCCTGGGCCGACGACAGCCGCAGCTTGCGACCCGCCTCCTGCTGGAGCGTCGAGGTCATGAACGGCGCCGCCGGCCGGCGCCGATAGGGCTTGCGCTCGACGGAACGGACGCTGAACGGCGCCTGGCGCAGCTCGCTCGCCAGCGCGCCGACGGCGGCCTCGTCGAGCACGACCACGCCCTGACGTGCGATGCGGCCGCCGGCGTCGAAGTCCTTGCCGGTGGCGACGCGCGCCCCGTCGACCTCCACCAGCGTGGCGCCGAAGCGACGCTGCACCTCGTCGGCCTTGGCGAAGGTGCCGTCGAGGTCCCAGTAGGACGCCGACACGAACGCCATGCGCTCGCGCTCGCGCTCCACGACGATGCGCGTCGCCACGCTCTGGACCCGGCCCACCGACAGGCCCTGGCCGACCTTGCGGCGCACCACATCGGCGAGCGGGCCGTAGCCGTAGATGCGGTCGAGGAGCCGGCGCGCCTCCTGCGCGTCGACGAGACGGCGATCGAGGTCGCGCGGGTGCTCGATCGCCTCCTGGATGGCGGCGGGTGTGATCTCGTGGAAGACCATGCGCCGCACCGGCATGCCGGCGGGCGGGTTGAGCACCTCGAGCAGGTGCCAGGCGATGGCCTCGCCCTCGCGATCCTCATCCGTGGCGAGATACAGCTCGTCGGCCTGCTTGAGCAGACTGCGCAGCTCCTTGACCTTCGACTTCTTGTCGGTGTGCACGATGTAGACGGGCTTGAAGTCGGCGTCGACGTCGACCGCCAGGATCTCCCACGAGCGCTTGTACTGCTCGGGCACCTCGGCGGCGTTGCGCGGGAGATCGCGGATGTGCCCCACCGAGGATTCGACGACGACGTCGTCGCCGAGGAAGCCCGCGATGGTGCGGGCCTTGGCGGGCGACTCGACGATCACGAGCGGTCCAGACATCGCGGGAAGGATTGAGCCACTCGGCGTCGCCTGTCAAACACCATCGGCCGACGACGCCGTCCCGGCACCGCCGCGGGACACCGGCTACGGTGCCACGAACCCCCTGGTCAGGCGGTTGATCCGGGGCGGATCGCCGGGAGGATCCATGGACGGACAGGTCAAGGCCCCGAGCTCGGTCAAGGCACTGGTCAGCGCCCTGCTCGCGATCTTCGTGTGCCCGATCATCGGGTCGATCCTGGCGATCGTGTTCGGCAACGCCACGATGCGCGAGATCAACGAATCCGGCGGCACGCTCGGCGGCAGCTTCGAAGGCCGGTTCGCCCAGATCGTCGGCTGGGTCACCCTGCTCGTCGTGCCGGCCACGATCCTCGCCATCACCCTGGTTGCGGCACTGGGCGGCTCGACCTCCTGAGCCAGCGCCGTCGACGTCAGCCGTCGGCGCGGCGTCGCTGCTCGGCCGGGGTGTACGCGACGAGGCGCACGGCCGTGCCCGTGTCATCGGAGGCGATCTCGGCCTCGTCGGCGAGCACGCGCATCAGCGGGATGCCCAAGCCGTGCTCCCATGCCAGCCGGTCGGGGTGCTGCGCCTCCGGCGCCGCGGCGGTCTGACCGGGGTCGAAGCCGGCACCGACGTCTTGGACCTCGACCTCGATGCGGTCGTCGGCGAGGTTGCAGCGGATGACGATGCGCTCG
>JAGQTE010000254.1 GCA_020439175.1 Acidimicrobiales bacterium
CACGACCATCGAGACGATCCCGACCGCCAGTCCCCCGTCGTCCTCGGCGATCCAGGACGGCAGCGTGCCGTCGGCGAGGCCCCGGGCGACGAAGCGGCCGGTCTGCGCCACGAAGGCGTCGTCGAACGACGACACGTCGACACCGCCCTCCGCGGCGAGGAACTCGAGACGCAGCCGGGTGACCAGGGACGCGTCTGAAGGGGCGGCCGGTCGGATCAGCATGGGGTGAGTCTGGCCCGTCGGTCGGCGAGAAATGGCCAGAGTTCCCTTCGCAGCCGGACCAGCGCTCCCTAGGGTGGTCCACGTGGGAGAGCTGGTCTCGCTGGATGACCCGTTCACGGTGCCGACGACGTGGTGGCACACGCTGGACGACGGTCGGGTGCAGTGCGACGTCTGCCCGCGCGCCTGCAAGCTGCGCGAGGGCCAGCGCGGCGTGTGCTTCGTGCGCGGCCGGGTCGACGACCAAGTCGTGTCCACGACCTACGGGCTGTCGTCGGGGTACTGCGTCGACCCGATCGAGAAGAAGCCGCTCAACCACTTCCTGCCGGGCACCAGCGTGCTGAGCTTCGGCACGGCGGGGTGCAACCTGGCCTGTCGCTTCTGCCAGAACTGGGACATCTCCAAGTCCAAGGAGACGGCGCGGCTGTCCGACCGGGCCATGCCCGAGGACATCGCCCAGGCGGCGTCCGAGCTCGGTGCCGCCAGCGTGGCGTTCACCTACAACGACCCGGTCGTGTTCCCCGAGTACGCCATCGACACCGCCATCGCCTGCCACGAGCGCGGCATCCGCACGGTGGCGGTGTCGGCGGGGTATGTGTGCGACGCGCCACGCCGGGCGCTGTTCGCACACATGGACGCCGCCAACATCGACCTCAAGGGCTTCACCGAGGACTTCTACCGCCACGTCGCCGCCGGCGAGCTGGCACCCGTGCTCGACACGCTGCGCTACCTGCGCCACGAGACCGACGTGTGGCTCGAGCTCACCACCCTGCTCATCCCGGGACGCAACGACGGGGACGACGAGCTGGCGGCCATGAGCGCCTGGATCGTCGAGCACCTCGGGCCGGACACGCCGCTGCACTTCTCGGCGTTCCACCCCGACTACAAGTTGCGCGACGCGCCGCCGACGCCGCCCGAGACCCTCACGCGCGCCCGGCGCATCGCCCTCGATGCCGGCCTGCGCCACGTGTACACCGGCAACGTCCACGACCGCGACGGCGACCGCACCACGTGCCCGTCGTGCGGCGCCGCCGTCATCGAGCGCGACTGGTACGAGCTGCGGCGCTGGGCGTTGACCGGCGACGGACGCTGCCGGGCCTGCGACACCCCCATCGCCGGGGTGTTCGACGGTCCGCCCGGCGAGTGGGGCCGGCGCCGCCAGCCCGTGCAGCTGTCCACCCGACACACCGGCCGCGACGACGGCGGTGCGTCGTGAGGGTGCGGCCCGCCGCCGTCGCCGGCACCTTCTACCCGGACGAGCCGGCGATCCTGGCCCGCGTCGTCGACGACCTGCTCACGGAAGCGGCGCGTCAGGTCCGCACCGTGCCCGCCGACACCACACCCCCGAAGGCACTCATCGCGCCGCACGCCGGCTACGTGTACTCCGGGCCGGTGGCGGCGAGCGCGTACCAACGCCTGGTGCCCGTGGCCGACCGCATCGAACGCGTCGTGCTGCTGGGCCCGGCCCATCGATCGCCCATGCGCACCATGGCGCTCAGCTCGGCCGACGCCTGGGCCACACCGCTCGGTGAGGTGCCGATCGACGCCGCCGGCCGCGCCAGGCTCGCCGAGGCCGGCGTCCCGGTCGACGACCGGGCACACGCCCAGGAGCACTCGCTCGAGGTGCACCTGCCGTTCCTGCAGCGTGCGCTCACCGGACCGTTCACCCTGCTTCCCATCGTGGTCGGGTGGGCGACGCCCGATGCTGTGGCGGACGTGCTCGACCGGGTGTGGGGCGGCCCGGAGACGCTGGTCGTCGTCAGCACCGACCTCAGCCACTACCACCCCTATGACGAGGCCGCCGCCCTCGACCACCGCACCGCCGCCGCCATCGTCGCCCGCTCGGTCGAGGTGGTGCCCGACGAGGCGTGCGGCGCCCATCCCGTCACCGGCCTGCTCGCCGCGGCCCAGCGCCACGACCTGCGGGTCGAGCTGCTCGACCTGCGCAGCTCGGGCGACACGGCCGGGCCGCGAGACCAGGTCGTCGGCTACGGAGCGTTCGTCCTGACATGAGCACCGACACCGCTGCACCGCCCACACCGCCCACGCTGTCGCGCCAGGAGCAGCAGATCCTGCTGCGCGTCGCCGCCGAGGCGATCCGGGCCCGGCTCGAGGACCGCCCGCCGCAGTACGGGGCGCTGGGGTCGTTCACCGGCGCCCTCGCCGCCGAGTGCGCCACGTTCGTCAGCCTCCACGACGAGGACGGTTCGCTGCTCGGCTGCATCGGCTCGCTCGCCGGCTACCGGCCGCTCGTCCAGGACGTGGCTGAGAACGCGCTCGCCGCGGCGTTCGCCGACCCACGCCTGCCGCCGCTGACCGCCGAGCAGTTCACGCGCATGGAGATCGAGGTGTCCGTGCTGTCGGAGCTCGCGCCGTTGTGGGTCGACTCGATGCCCGAGCTCGAGACGTCACTCGTCCCGGGCGCCGACGGGGTGCTGATCACCTCGGGCCGGCACCGGGCGACGTTCCTGCCCGCCATGTGGCGCCAGACGCGCAGCACCCGAGAGTTCCTCGGGATGCTGTGGCAGAAGGCCGGGCTGCGCCCAGGGACGTGGCCGACCAACCTCGTCGTCGAGCGCTACCGGACCCTCGAGTTCCACGACGCCGGCCCCCGCGCCTGAGCGGCGCGCCGGGCGGGCGGTCAGTCTCGGCGGAGGCTGCGGTAGCGGCGGATGAGCGCCGTCGTCGAGCTGTCGTGGTCGAGGTCGGGATCGTCGCCCGCCATCAGCTCGGGAGCGATGGTCTGGGCCAGCTTCTTGCCGAGCTCGACCCCCCACTGGTCGAAGCTGTTGATGTTCCACACGGCGCCCTGGGTGAACACCGTGTGCTCGTAGAGGGCGATGAGCTGACCGAGGGTGTGCGGCGTGAGCTTCGACAGCAGCATCGTGTTGGTCGGGTGGTTGCCGGCGAACGTGCGGTGCGGGACCTGCGCCGCGGGGACGCCCTCGGCGGCGACCTCCGCTGCCGTCTTGCCGAAGGCCAACGCCTCGGGCTGGGCGAACAGGTTCGCCATCAGCAGGTCGTGGTGGTTGCCGATGTCGTGGTTGGGCTGGCAGAAGCCGATGAAGTCCGCCGGGATCAGCTTCGTCCCCTGGTGGATCAGCTGGTAGTAGGCGTGCTGGCCGTTGGTGCCGGGCTGCCCCCACACGATGGGCCCGGTCTGCCAGTGCACGGGGTTGCCCTCGCGGTCGACCGACTTGCCGTTGGACTCCATGTCGAGCTGCTGGAGGTAGGCGGTGAGGTGGGCCAGGTACTGGCTGTAGGGCAGGATCGCCTTGGTCTCGGCGCCGAAGAAGTTGTTGTACCAGACACCCAGCAGGCCCAGCAGGATCGGCATGTTCTCGCCGATGGGTGCCGTGCGGAAGTGCTCGTCCATCAGCCGGAAGCCCTCGAGCATCTCCTCGAACCCCTCGGGTCCGACGGCGAGCATCAGCGACAGCCCGATGGCCGAGTCATACGAGTAGCGGCCACCGACCCAGTCCCAGAACTCGAACATGTTCTGCGGGTCGATGCCGAACTTCGCCACCTCGGCGGCGTTGGTGGAGACCGCCACGAAGTGCTGGGCGATCGCCGAGTCGTCGCGCAGGCCGGCCAGCGCCCACTCGCGCGCGGTGTAGGCGTTGGTCATCGTCTCGAGCGTCGTGAACGTCTTGGACGAGATGATGAACAGCGTCTCGGACGGGTCGAGGCCGCGGGTGGCCTCCCAGAAGTCCGTGCCGTCGATGTTGGAGATGAAGCGGAACTTGATGTAGCGGTCGGTGACGTCGCGCAGCGCCTCGCAGGCCATGCGCGGCCCGAGGTCGGAGCCGCCGATGCCGATGTTGATGACGTTGCGGATGCGGTCGCCGGTGTGACCGATCCACTCACCCGAGCGGACGCGGCGGGCGAAGTCCGCCATGCGGTCGAGGACGTGGTGCACCTCGGGGACGACGTTGGCCCCGTCGACCTCGATCACCGAGCCGCGCGGCGCCCGGAGCGCCACGTGCAGCACGGCGCGGTCTTCGGTGATGTTGATCTTCTCGCCGGCGAACATGGCGTCGCGCAGCTCGGTCACCCCGGCGCGGCGCGCCACCGCTTCGAGCAGCGGCATCGTCTCGGCGGTGATGCGGTTCTTCGAGTAGTCGAGGTAGATGTCGCCGACCTCGAGCGTCATGCGGTCGCCACGGTCGGGTTCGTCGGCGAACAGCTGGCGGAGGTGCAGGTCGCGGACCTCGGCGAAGTGGCTGGCGACGGCCTCCCACTCGGGCGTCTCGTCGATGCGCATCTGATCCTCCCCTGGCGGACGAGCGCGGCGGGTCAGCTGTGCCCGACGCGGATGGTGAAGGTAGCCGTGAAGCGGTCCCCCGGCTGCACGATCGGCGCCACGCCGTCGACGAGGGCGTTGACCGGCGCCGTCATCGGCTCGAGCGCCACGAAGCCGGCGCCCGCGGGCGCGTACACCTGGGCGTGGTCGTAGCCGGCGCCGAGCTCGATGGTGAGGCCCTTGCCGCCGCCACCGAAGCCGAGCACCCGGTCCTTGCCGAGCCGGTAGCAGTCGTCGAGGGCGGTGTCGGCCAGCGCCACCGTCGCCGCAGCCTCCTTGGTCTCCGCGCCCGTCGGCAGCTGTTGACCGTCGAGCTCGAGCCGACGGCGCTTGGGCAGCAGTACGACCAGGTCGTCGTGCGCCACGCCGGGGAGCTCGAAGTAGGGGTGCCAGCCGAACGACACCGGCACGGGACGCTGCGAGGTGGGCACGATCGTCGTGTCGACCACCAGCCCGTCGTCGCGCACGGTGTAGGCGACCTCGATCCGATGCGGATAGGGGAACGACTCGAGCAGCTCCGGGTGCTCGTCGAAGGCGAAGGCCGCCCACAGCCGGGCCGCCCGCTTGCCGGTCCGCACCCCCGTCAGCTCCCAGCCGGGTTGGGCGGCCATCGTGCCGTGGATGGGTAGGCCGTTGGCGTCGAGGTGCACGTGCGGTGCGCCCTCGAGCGACACCCCGGTGCCGGCGGCGCGGTAGGTGAAACCGTCGAGGCGGTTGGCCCACGGGTGCAGCAACGGCAGGCCGGTGGTGTGCCCGGCGCGGTAGGCGTCGAGGCCGCCGTGCAGGCTGAGGTGCTCCTCCCCGTCGTAGCGCAGCGAGGCGCCGAGCAGGCCCAGCTGCGGCAGCACGGTCAGCGCCAGCCGGCCGGCGTCGAGCAGCACGCCGGGTGCGCCGTCGACGGTGGTCAGGCGGACGCTGGGCGCCATCTCAGGACGACTTCTCGTCGTGCCCGCCGAACTCCTTGCGCATGGCGGACAGCAGCTTGTCGGCGAAGTCCGCCTCGCCGCGGCTGGTGAAGCGCTCGTACAGCGCCGTGGTGAGGATCGGTGTGGGGGCACCGACGTCGATGGCGGCGATCGACGTCCAGCGGCCCTCGCCCGAGTCCGACACCCGACCGCCGAAGGCGTCGAGGTTGGGGTCGGCGTGCAGGGCCGACGCCGTCAGGTCGAGCAGCCAGCTCGCCACGACGCTGCCGCGGCGCCAGACCTCGGCGACCTTCGCGATGTCGAGGTCGTAGCGGTAGTACTTGGGCTCGCGCAGCGGCGTGGTCTCGGCGTCGGCGTCGCGCTGGTGGTCGCCGGCGTCGGCGTGGGCCAGCACGTTGAGGCCCTCGGCGTAGGCGGCCATCAACCCGTACTCGACGCCGTTGTGCACCATCTTCACGAAGTGCCCGGCGCCGGCCGGGCCGCAGTGCAGCCAGCCCTGCTCCTCGGGGGCGGGGTCGCCGCTGCGGCCGGGGGTGCGGTCGACATCGCCGGGGCCGGGGGCGATGGTGGCGAAGATCGGCTCGAGGTGGGCGACGATGTCGTCCTCGCCGCCGATCATCAGGCAGAAGCCGCGCTCGAGGCCCCACACGCCGCCGGACGTGCCGACGTCGAGGTAGTGGATGCCCTTGGGTGCCAGCGCCTCGGCGCGATCGACGTCGTCGCGGTAGTAGGTGTTGCCGCCGTCGATGACGATGTCGCCGGCGTCCATCAGGTCGGCGAGCTGGTTGACGGTCTCGCCGGCGAAGGCCGCCGGCACCATCACCCAGGCGGCGCGGGGCACGTCGAGGGCGGCGACGAAGTCGGTGAGCGTCGTCGTGCCGGTGATGGCGTCGCTCTCAGCGGCCAGGGACGTGACGGCGTCGGCGCTGACGTCGTAGACCACACAGGTGTGGCCCGCCCGCACGAGCCGCCGGACGAGGTTCGCCCCCATCCGTCCGAGTCCAACCATGCCGAGCTGCATCGCGCTCCCCTTCCGGGTCCGGTCGACGCCGCCTGCGCCGACCCCTGCATCTTGGCGCGTCGAGCGGGGCGCTGCTGACGGGTGCTCAGCCCGGTGTGGCGGCACGTACGCGATAGACCGACGCGTGCTCGGCGTCGGACCACCCGACCACGATGGCGACGTCCCACGACGCGGGGCCCTCAGGGGTCTCGACCTCGACCGTGGCGGCACCGCCCGTGGGCGCCAGGACGCCGAGCGACGCGCTCGCCACCGACACATCGAGCGGCTGCCCGCAACGGCGGTCAACCGCTGCATCGGACGCGATCAGCCGGTCCTGCACGACGCAGTCTCCGCCGTACCAGGCGACCACAAAGGCACTGGCGATGCCGAGTGCATCCTGATCCGCGGGCACCGGCTCGATGCCGGCTGAGTAGCGCAGCGACGAAGTGGCCTTGGCCAGGTCGGCATCAGCGACGTTCGAGAAGGCGATGATCGAACCGAACCCGTCGACGATGAGGGTCTGGTGCTGCGCAGCGACCGAGCAGACCGACATCCCGTTCACCGCCCCCTTGGCGCAGCCCACGGCAGTTGCTGCGAGGTCGGGGGCCTCGGGACGTAGCCACAGCCAGGCCAGCGACGGGTCGGGCGGGGCGCACCCCTCGTCCGGTTCGCCGACGAATACCGTCGCCGGAACGGTCCCCGGGCACCCCGCCGCCAGCTGCGTCCACCCGGGCGGCACCGACACCGCCACGCCTCCGGCCTCGACGGTGGACCACCCCTCGGGGACTGTCGGCTCGGGCCCGGCGACAGGCGGCTCCGCATCAGGGGCGACGGTCGGCGCCGGCCGGAACGACGGGTCGACGAGATCCTCGATCCGGACCACCCCGACCTCGGGCAGGACGTACCCGACGAGCTCGCCCCGCAGGAAGACGATCGGGATCACATCGGGACGACCGGTGTCCGCGCGCTCGGGTGACGCGTTCGGCTGGAGCGGCGGGTCGAGTCGATCGATCGAGTAGCCGGCGAAGGCCGGCGGGCCGTCGACGAGCGGCCGCTCACCCCAGGGCGTGAGTCCCTGGATCGTCGGCCGCTCACCGCGCGCGACCTGGCCGATCGCCGTGTCGAGGGTCGGCGCGGCGACGCTGAGCACGGTCAGCGATCGACCTGCGGCGTCGGTGCCGGCCGTGCTCGCCACGACGGTGCCCGGTGGGACATCGGCGGCATCGACCAACGTGAGTCGCACCGACACGCCGGCATCGAGCAGCTGGCGCTGCGCCTCGCGGTAGTCGAGCCCCTCCGGTCGTACGGTGACGCCCGATGTGGCGCCCGGTTCGAGTCGGGCGCGCGACACGAGCCCGACGGCGAGACGGAGCATGGTCTCCCACGTCGTCGTGCCCTCGACGACGACCGCCTCGGCCGGCGTGAGCGCCAGGGCCACCGACGTGACACGACCCTGCGCCACGCCGAGCGGCCCGACGGGGATCGAGGTGTAGTCCGAGGTGCCGCTCGACAGCACCGGCGACGGAGCGTCGTCCTCCGTGACCACCCGCACGTCGATCGTTCGACCGTTCGCGTCCTCCAGGCGGTAGCCGTGGACGATCGTGCCCGCCACACCCGTCGGTAGGACGTAGGGCGCGCCGGGCGGCTCCTCGGCGACGAGCCGGTAGCCATCGGGCAGCCACGTCATCGCCCACGGACCGGTGCCGACCGGCTCGACGAGCGCACGTTCGTCCGGCGGCTCGACCTGCAGCACGGACGCCGGAGGATCGTCGAGGCGCCACACCACGCCGGCCCCGAGCACCACCGCCACGACCGCAGCGGCGACCGCAGCGGCGACGGCGCGCCCGCGCAGGTCGCGTGCCGGCGCCGGCGACGGCCGGGGCGGCGCCTCGGGGTCGAGCGCCCGTTCCAGACGGTCTGCGGCATCGCGCAGGTGTGCATCGATCGTCATCGAACGACCTCCGTGGGATCGAGCGCTGCGGCCAACGCCAGCCGGGCGCGTCGATAGTGGGTGCGAGCCGTCGTCTCCGCGCAGTCGAGCACCTCGGCCGCCTCGCTGAACGAGCGCTGGTCCAACACGACGAGGACCAAGACCTCTTGTTGACGGCGTGGCAGCGACCGCACGGCCGCCCACAACGCCCGATCCGGCTCGCGCAGGACCGGTTCGTCCACCGGGACCGGCTCGGCCGCCAGGCGGGAGGCGAGCCGGGCGGCGGACTGCTGCTTGCGGCGCCTCGACAGGGACCGGTTGATCACGACACGTCGCATCCACAGATCCGGGCGTTCGTACCGCTGCAACGTTCGCCAGCGACGATGCGCGACGGCAAAGGCCTCCTGGACCTCCTCCTCGGCGGCACCGACGGAGCCCGTCAGCACGAACGCCAAGCGCACGAGACGTGCGTACTCGGACCGATACAGCAGCTCGAACGTCTCGGCTGATTGCAGCGGCGCATCCTCGCCCGGCGGCACATCCACACCCCTAACACGCACGACCCACCACCGATGATGACATCGGCCGCAAGGGTGTCGACCGGCTCAGGTCCGGGGTACCGCCACGCCGGAGTACATGCAGCTCATGATCTTGGGGCCGTCGATGCGGAAGGTGGCGCATCGCTCCAGCGTGAAGCCGGCGTCGCGCACCAGCGCCGCGATGTCCCGGTCGAGGTTGCAGCCGCCGGCGATGCGCTGGGCGTGCGGACGAGCCGCGCCGTGCGGGTGGTGGGTGATCCGGTGGGCGGCTGGGGCGAAGACGGTCGCCTCGTCTGGACGCTGCGCACCCTGGGGCACGGCGA
>JAGQTE010000255.1 GCA_020439175.1 Acidimicrobiales bacterium
AACAGGCCGACGTGGGTGCAGTGGTCGTCCCAGTGCACCGGGTTCCACAGGAACCAGAACTGCGGCAGCGTCTGCAACGGCGCCACCCCCGGATCGGGCGCCCCGATGACCCGAAGGCCCCACGAGCGGTCCTTGGTGCCCGGTTGGGCGTGGACCTCGAGGTCGTCGCCGTCGATCGAGATCACGCCGGTCCACGTGCCGAACTGGGCGAAGCGGGTGTTGTCGATGTTGGTGCGCCCGTCGTGCTGCCAGGTCTGGCGCCCCTCCTCGACGCAGGCCGTGCGGGCCGTGAACGTCAGGTCGGCGGCGATGCCCGTCTCGTTGTCCTCGAGCACGAGGCGCGTGCGGCGCATCGGCTCGACGATCTCGAGGCGGTACGGGCCGACGGTGAGCTCGGTCGGGTCCGCCGGGGCGCGGCGCGAGCCGAAGAAGCACCGCTGGTCGCCGTCGCGGGTCACCAGCGACAGGGCGCAGTCCATGATCCCGAGGTTGGGGTAGCGGCCCATGCCGATGCCGAAGTACCAGTCGCCGCCGCGGTCGTAGCCGTTGAACCAGAAGCGGTCGTACTTGTTGCGGTCCTCGGAGTCGGGCCGGGCGATCGGGTGGACCGTCTGGTGGATGGGGTAGTCGTCGAAGGAGCTGAGCACGGCGCCACGTTACGCACTGCGACTGCCACGTTGCGGAGCGGGTAGGTGCTGTGCATGGCAGGCCGATCGTCGATGCACTCGTTCACCGGCGTGGTGGCCGTCGTGGTGGTCGCCGTCGCCGTGGTCGGCGTCGGCTGGTTGGCCTGGACCCAGCTGCGCCCCGACGACGGCGACGTGGCGGTGATCGGCGACTCGATCTCGGTGCTGCTCGGCGCCGACGAGGACCTCGCCCTCGCCGGACGGGCGACCCGGGTGCACGCCGTGTCGGGGGCGCGGGTGGCCGAGATGTCCGACGCCGCCGACGAGGTGGCCGATCGCGGCACGCGCGACGTGGTCGTGAACCTCGGCACGAACGACGTCCTGCAGGGGCGCCCGCCCGATCAGGTGGTGGCCGACCTGGCGGCGCTCACCGACGTCGTCGACGCCGGCTCGTGCGTGCATGTGGTGACGATCAGCGAGCACATGGTCTCGACCGACCACCCCGACGTCAACCAGCGCGCCGCCTCGGTGAACGACGGCATCCGTCGCCTCGCCGAGCAGCGTGGCTACCAGGTGATCGACTGGTCCGCCATCGTGGGGGAGCACCTCGACGAGTCCGATCCGCAGTTCCCACCCACGGTCGACTCGGTCCATCCCAGCGAGAGCGGCCAGGCGTTGCTCACCACGGCGATCGAGGACTCGCTGCGCGACGGCTGCGGCATCGACCTCGTCCCCTGAGCGTGCACCGGCGACCATCCGGCGCACCCGCTCGCCGCTTGGCCTGTGGCTCGCGATCTGGCAGACTCATCATCTGATGATCTGACAAAAAAGCCAGATAGCGAGCGACAGGTACCCACCGATGCCGAGCCGACCGACCACGCCGTTCGAGGATGCGAACCGACCGCTGAACGAGATCAAGGCGGACCTGTTCAAGGCGCTGGCGCATCCGGCGCGCGTGCGCGCCCTCGAGGTGCTGGTCGACGGCGAGCGGTCGGTGGGTGAGTTGCAGCCGCTCGTCGGCATCGAGTCCTCGCACCTGTCCCAGCAGCTCGCGGTGCTGCGGCGCGCGGGTCTGGTCACGACACGACGCGAGGGCAGCACGGTGGTCTACGCCGCGCGCGACCCGCTCGTGGGCGAGCTCCTCGCCGTCGCCAAGCAGCTGCTGCGCGTCACGCTCACCCAGACCCGCGACCTGCTCGAGGACCTCGACGCCGAGATCGGCGTGCGGTGAGCGCCATCGCCGCGCTCCTGCCCGGGCGCGCCGACTATGCCGGCCTGCGACGGACGTGGCGCAGCGACGTGATCGCCGGCCTCACCGTCGGCGTCGTGGCGCTGCCGTTGGCCCTGGCGTTCGGGATCACGACCGGGCTCGGCGCCGCCGCCGGGCTGACGACCGCCATCGTCGCCGGGTTGGTGGCCGCGGTGTTCGGCGGCTCGGACGTGCAGGTGTCGGGCCCGACAGGCGCCATGACGGTCGTGCTCGTCCCGCTGATGGCCCGCTTCGGGGCTGACGCCGTCGTCGTGGTCGGCGTGCTCGCCGGCATGCTGGTCCTCGCCGCCGGCCTGCTGCGCTTGGGGCGAGCCCTGGCCTACATCCCGTGGCCGGTCGTGGAGGGCTTCACGCTCGGCATCGCCGTCATCATCTTCCTGCAGCAGGTGCCGGCGGCCTTCGGCGTCGCCACACCCGAAGGCGAGAACCCCGCCGTGGTGGCGGGCCGGGCGGTCGCCGAGGCCGGCGCAAGCAGCGGCACGATCCAGGCGCTGGCGCTGGTCGGTGTCGTCGTGGCGATCATGGTCGTCACCCCACGCCTGCACCGGTCGGCGCCGGCATCGTTGCTCGCCGTCGTCGCGGCCACCGTGCTCGCCGCCGTCGCCGGATGGGACGTGGCCACGATCGGAGCGCTCCCCTCGGCGCTGCCCACGCTGCACCTGCCGAGCGTCGGTCTCGGCGACCTGTCGGAGTTCGTGGGTCCGGCCATCGCCGTGGCCGCGCTCGCCGCCATCGAGAGCCTGCTGTCGGCGAAGGTGGCCGACGGCATGGCCGACGGCCGCCGCCATCAACCCGACCGAGAGCTGGTCGGCCAGGGGCTGGCGAACGTCGCAGCGCCGCTGCTCGGCGGCATGCCGGCCACGGGTGCGATCGCCCGCACGGCCGTCAACGTGCGCGCCGGCGCGCGCACCCGCCTGGCGGCGATCACGCACGCCGCGGTGCTGGTGGTGATCGTCCTGGCCGGCTCGGGTCTGGTGGCACGGATCCCGCTCGCTGCCCTCGCCGGCGTCCTGATGGTCACCGCCGTGCGGATGGTCGAGGTCCACAACGTGCGAGCGATCCTGCGCTCGACGCGCTCGGACGCCCTGGTGCTGGTGCTCACGGCCGCCGCCACCGTCGTGTTCGACCTGATCGTCGCCGTCGAGATCGGCGTGGCGGTGGCGGCCGTGCTGGCGCTGCGCAACGTGGCCCGCACGTCCGCCGTCGTCGAGACGCTCGTGCCCGTCGAGGTGAGCGATGCCCGCGAGCACGACCTGCTGCGCGAGCACATCGTCGCCTACCGCATCGACGGTGCCCTGTTCTTCGGTGCGGCGCAGCGCTTCCTCACCGACCTGGCCCAGGTGGCCGACGTGCGGGTGGTCATCCTGCGCGTGGGGGATCTGCAGATGCTCGATGCCACGGGTGCGCAGGCGCTCGGCGAGGTGGTCGCCGACCTCGAGCACCGGCACATCACGGTGCTGATCAAGGGGCTGCGCATCGAGCACGAGCGGGTGCTGCGCGCCGTCGGTGCCCTCGATCGCCTGGCGAGCGAACGCCACCTCTTCGACGACTTCGACGCCGCGGTGGCGCACGCCCGGGTGCACGCAGCCCGGGGACCGCAGGGCACGGTCTCCCCGGCGGGCTGATCAGCGGGCCGGCAGCACCACGTCGGGGAGCGGGTGGCGGTACAGCGCCGCGGCGTTCTCGCAGCAGATCGCCCGCAGCTCGTCGGGCGGGAGGTGGCCCCAGGTGGTGGCGATGACGTCCTGGGAGTCGGGCCAGGTGCCGTCGCCGTGGGGGTAGTCGACCTCCACCATGATGTTCTCGACGCCGATGGTGTGGCGGGTGTCGATGGTCGACGGGTCGTCGAGGGTGCAGAACCAGAAGTTGCGTCGCAGCACGTCGGCGGGGCGCAGGTCCCAGTCGCCGGCGTAGCCGGACCGGTCGACGATGTTGTCGAGCCGGTCGATGAGCATCGCCACCCAACCGATGCCGCCCTCGGACATGGCGATCTTGAGCTCGGGGAACCGCAGTGCCCAGCCCGCCCACAGCCACTCGACGCAGGCCGTGAGCGACAGCTGCCCGAACAGCGTGGCGCTCAGCGGCACCGCCACGTCCCAGCAGCCGTCGGGCAGGTCGCCGAGGCCCGACGAGCCGACGTGCAGGCTCACGACGGTGTCGGTCTCGGCGCAGGCGCGCAGGATCGGCTCCCAGTACGGCTCGAAGATCGACGGCAGGCCGAGCCGGTGCGGCCGCTCGGGCAGCGTCACCGTCCGGAAGCCCCGCTCGGCGTTGCGGCGGATCTCGGCGGCGCCGGCCTCGGGGTCGGTGAGGAAGGTGATGCCGAGCGGGATGATGCGGTCGGGATGCGGCTGCCACCAGGCGTCGTGCATCCAGTCGTTCCATGCTCGGGTGACCGCCAGGCCGAGCTCGGGGTCCGAGCACTGCGAGAACACCCGGCCGCAGAAGCCGGTGATCATCGACGGGAAGCACAGCGACGCCCACACGCCGTTGAGGTCCATGTCGTGGACGCGGGCGTCGACGTCCCAGCAGCCGCGGCGCATCTGGTCGAACCGGAACGGCTCGACCTTGACCGTCTCCGGCCGCCGCCCGGCCACGGCGTTCATGCCGACCTGGCTGTAGGTGGCGCCGTCGAAGGACCACACCTGATGGCCCCACTCGTTCTCGACGACGCGAGGGGCACGGTCGGCGAGGCGGGCCGGCAGCCGCCCCTCGAACATGTCGGGCGGCTCGACGAGGTGGTCGTCGACCGAGATCACGGTGGCGCGCACGGCTCGCGGCTCGGGTTCGGGGAGGAACAGGTCGTCGTCCGTCGTCATCGGTCCTCCCGGGGCAGGCCGAGCACCCGCTCGGCGACGATGGTGCGGTTCACCTCGCTGGTGCCGCCGGCGATCGACCACGACCGGGCCTCGGTGAGCGCCTCGGCCCAGCGACCGTCGAGCGCGCCGACGCCGAGCACGGCGAGCGCCGTCTCGCCCAGCTGCTGCCCGGTGGCCGACCACGCCAGCTTGATGATGCTCGACTCGGGGCCCGGCGGCTCGCCGGCGGCGGCGCGGGCGATGGCCCGGTCGGCCAGCAGGCGCAGCAGCTCGCCGGCCGCCCACAGCTCGACGAGCCGGTGCCGGGCGGCGGGCGCTTCGGTGGCGCCGGCGGCGTGGGCCTCGGCGATCAGCTCGTCGATGCGCCGGCGCACCGACAGGTGCAGCGCCGCCACGCCGCCTCGCTCGTTGGCGAGGGTGGCGGTGGCCACGCGCCACCCCTGATGCTCCTCGCCGAGCCGGGCGCTGACGGGCACCCGCACCTCGTCGAAGAACACCTCGCCGAACTCGGCGCTGCCGGTCATCGTGCGCAGCGGTCGGACCTCGATGCCGGGGCTGCGCATGTCGACGAGCAGCGCCGTGATGCCCGCCTGCGGCGGTGATGCCTCGGGGTCAGTGCGCACCAGCAGCTCGCACCAGTCGGCCACCGTGGCCAGCGTCGTCCACATCTTCTGGCCGGACACGACGTAGTGGTCGCCGTCGCGGCGTGCCGTGGTCCGCAGCGACGCCAGGTCCGAGCCGGCATCGGGCTCGGAGAAGCCCTGGCACCAGATGTCGTCGCCGCGCAGCAGCGGGCGCAGGTGGCGCTCCTGCTGCTCGGGGGTGCCGAAGCGCATGATGGCCGGGGCGATGTTGGGGATGCCGATGGCGTTGATGGGCCCAGGTGCGTCGGCGGCGGCCATCTCCTCGGCGTGGGCGCGCTGCTCGAGCACCGAGGCGTCCCGCCCGCCCCAGGCGCTGGGCCACGCCGGGGCGGCGTGCCCCGCTTCTGCGAGCTGACCGTTCCAGGCCCTCAACGTCGCCAGGGCCTCCGGCGTCGGGGCGCCGGAGAACCGTACGCCGCGCAGGTCGTCGGGCAGGTGCTCGGCCAGCCAGGCGCGCAGCTCGTGGCGGTACGCCTCGTCCGGGGTGGCCATGGCCCGATCGTAACCTGACACGCGTGTCAGGGTTCGGTGTGGTTCAAGGGCGGCCGTGCCTGACACGGACGTCAGGTTCTTGGGCGAGGCCGTCGGTGGACGCGACGGCAGGGGGAGCGGCTGCCATGGCAGAGATGGACCTGGCCGGCTTCGTCGGCCGGCCGACCGGCGCCGGCGTGGTGACCGTCGACCGGGCGATCGTGTCGGCGTTCGCCGAGGCGGTGCTCGACGACAACCCGGTGTTCCGCAACCGTGAGGTGGCCACGGCGGCGGGCTTCGCCGACATCCCGGTGCCGCCGACGTTCGTCTTCTCGGCGGCGCAGAACTGGTGCCAGTGGGACGAGGAGCAGCCACCCGACCCGACCGGCGGGTCGAACCCGATGGCGGAGCTGATGGGCGGCCTGCTGGCGACCGGCGGGATGATCCTGCACGGCGAGCAGTCGTTCACCTACCACCGACCGGCGGTCGTGGGGGAGAAGCTGCACCACCACGGCGTCGTGCGCGACGTCTACACCAAGCAGTCGGGCGAGCGGACGATGACGTTCATGGTCATCGAGACGACCTACACCGACGCCGACGGCGCCCCCGTGGTGACGTCGACCATGAACCTCCTGCACCGGTCGTGACCATGGCGAACCGACCGGTCATCGTCAGCGCCTGCCGCACCCCGATCACCGACGCCTACCG
>JAGQTE010000256.1 GCA_020439175.1 Acidimicrobiales bacterium
AGCTTGTCGCGCGTCACCCGAACGACCAGCAGCTGCGCCTCGAAGTCCGGGTCGTCGGCGGCGGTCACCAAGGTCGAGTTGAAGGCGTCGGCGACCCGCTCGGCGATGGCGGTGGTGTGGTACAGCTTCGACGCCGACGACGACACGCGCAGCCGCATCGGTGCCCCGGGCCGCACGAGCCCGTCCAGCTCGAGCCGTTCGACGCCCCGCTCCAGCTCGACGAAGGACCGGGCGGGGAACGAGCCGATCCGCACGAGCACCCGCGTCGAGGTGCGCAGCCAGGCGTTGGCGGCGTACAGCTGGCGGTGCGAGGCGCGGAAGGTGACGCCGCCGCGGTCGGTGCGTCCGGGGTGGATGCCGAGGGCGCGGAGCTCCGCGGCCACGAACGGCGCCAGGCCGGGGGCGCACACGGCATAGGCGCGCAGGGGAGGTCGTCGAGCTGCCATCAGGTCGACGTGCCTAGCATGCGCGGATGTCGCTGCCCGAACACGGACAACCGAAAGACCAGATCCTCGAGGCCCTCGAGGCCAAGCGCGCCAACGACGTGCGATGGCAGGACGGCCGCACGTTCGGCATGGTCTACGACGGCGGACCCGAGCTGCACGCCGTCCAGGATGCGGTGGCCTCGGCCTTCCTGCACGAGAACGCCCTCAACACCATGGCCTTCCCGAGCCTCGGGCAGATCCAGGGCGAGGTGGTGCGCGCCGCCGCTGACCTGTGCCACGGCGGCGACGCGGCGGCCGGCTTCATGACGTCGGGCGGCACCGAGTCGATCCTGATGGCCGTCCTGGCGGCGCGCGAGCGCGGCCGCATCGAGCGGGGGATCGATCGGCCGGAGATGGTCGTCGGCGAGAACGCCCACGCCGCGTTCCACAAGGCGGCGCACTCGTTCGGCATCACCCTGCACAAGGTCCCGGTCCGCGACGACTGGCGGGTCGACACCGACGCCATGGCCGACTGCGTCACCGACAGCACGGTCCTCGTCGTCGGCTCGGCGCCGGCGTACCCGCAGGGTGTCATCGACGACATCGAGACCATCGCCGCCATCGGCGCCGACGCCGGCGCCAACGTGCACACCGACGCCTGCATGGGCGGGTTCATCCTGCCCTTCGCCGAGCAGCTCGGCCACGACGTCCCACCGTGGGACTTCCGCGTGCCGGGCGTGACGTCGATCTCGGCCGACATCCACAAGCTGGGCTACGCGCCGAAGGGTGCATCGGTGATCCTGCACCGCTCCAAGGAGCTGCGCCGGTACCAGACGTTCGTGTTCGACCAGTGGCTCGGCGGCTTCTACGCCTCGCCCAACATGCAGGGCACGCGGTCGGGCCTGCCGATGGCGCTGGCCTGGGCGACGATGTGGCACCTGGGCCTCGACGGCTACCAGCACCTCACCGACGTCGCCCTGCGCGCCGCGGCGCAGATGCGCGCCGGGGTGCGCGCCATCGACGGCATCGACGTGCTCGGCGACCCGCAGTTCCACCTGCTGGCCATCGCCGCCGACCCGGCGCCACCCGCCGGCGCCGCGGGCGTCGACATCTTCGCCGTCGGCGACGCCATGGCGGCGCGCGGCTGGTTCCACGATCGCCAGGCGCCGCCGGACTCGTTGCACGCCACCGTCTCGGCCGGCAACGCCCCCGTCATGAATGCGTACCTGGTCGACCTGGCGGACGTCGTCGCCGAGGCGCAGGCCACCGCCGCGGCCGTCGACGACCGGTCGACCAACTACGCCACGCTCGAGTAGCCGGCGCGCGGCTCGCAACCCCGCCGAGTGTTCGGATCGGCACCTCCTCGGGGCGGAGCCGCGCACTCGACGGGAAGGTGGTCCGGCGGCTGTGGCAGCCTGTGGCGCCATGGACGCGAACCAGGCCACCGCAATCGTCGACGAGTTCATCCGCCGCGTGGTCGGCAAGGACCTCGATGGCGCGTGCGAGCTCGTCACCGACGACTGCGAGTACGACAACGTGCCGATGGGCAAGAACATCGGGCCCGAGGGCATCAAGGCCTTCCTGGCGCCGATGGTCGACAGCCTCGACGAGGTGCAGTTCGTCGTGCACCGCCAGACCGCCACGGGCAACGTCGTGATGAACGAGCGCACCGACCGGTTCCGCACCGGTGACACCTGGATGGACCTGCCGGTGTGCGGCGTGTTCGAGCTCACCGAGGACGGCAAGATCGCGCTGTGGCGGGACTACTTCGACCTGCCGACGATGATGGACCAGATCGCGGCGCTCGGCGGCGGCTGAGGCCCGATGAAGATCCACTGGTTCCTGCCGACCGGCGGCGACAGCCGCGACGTGCTGCCCACCGGGCCGGTGCCCCACCACCGATCGCCGACCCCGGACTACCTGGCGCAGGTGGCGCGCGCCGCCGACCGCCTCGGGTACGAGGCGCTGCTCACCCCGTGCGGCACGCAGTGCGAGGACGCCTGGCTGGCGACGGCGTCGCTCATCCCCCTGACGGAGCGGGTCAAGTTCCTCGTGGCGTTCCGCCCGGGCCTGCTGTCGCCGACGCTCGCCGCCCAGATGGCCAGCACCTACCAGCGCATGTCGCAGGGCCGGCTGCTCATCAACATCGTCACCGGCGCCGAGGCCCACGAGCTCGCCCGCTTCGGTGACCACCTCGACAAGGACACGCGCTACGCCCGCACTGGGGAGTTCCTGCGGATCATGAAGGGCGCGTGGGGCGCCGAGCCGTACACCTGGGCAGGGGAGCACTACGACGTCGTCGAGGCCACGACCCGCGCCGTGCCCGACCCGGTGCCCGAGATCTACTTCGGCGGCGCGTCGCCCGCCGCCGAGGCGGTGGCCGCCGAGCACGTCGACGTCTACCTGACCTGGGGTGAGCCGCCCGACGCCGTGGCCGAGCGGCTGGACCGCATGCGCGCCAAGGCGGCCGAGCACGGCCGGACGTTGCGCTTCGGCATCCGCTTCCACGTCATCGCCCGCGACACCGCCGACGCGGCGTGGGCCGAGGCCGACCGCCTGCTGGCCGGCATGTCCGCCGAGGCCATCGCCGCCGCCCAGGCCGACTTCGCCGCCACGCAGTCCGAGGGCCAGCGCCGCATGGCCGAGCTGCACGGCGGCGACCCGTCCCGCCTCGAGATCCACCCCAACGTCTGGGCCGGCATCGGCCTGGTGCGCGGCGGCGCCGGCACCGCCATCGTCGGCAGCTTCGCCGACGTCGCCGACCGCATCGCCGAGTACCACGCCCTGGGCCTCGACGAGTTCATCCTGTCGGGGTACCCGCACCTCGAGGAGGCGTACTGGTTCGGCGAGGGCGTGCTGCCGATCCTGCGCGAGCGTGGCCTCGTCGACGTGCCCGGTCCCGCCACCGACGTCATCTCCACCTTCCGCTGAGCGGCACCGTCGCCGACGAGTGCCACCGCGACGACGGTCGGCCACGCCACAATGGCGAGGTGCGATCCCCCGCCGCCGCTTCTTCGCGCGCCGACACGCCCCGAGGGCGCGACCTCGATCCGGGCGGGCGCGCCTGGCAGGGGGCCCAGCCGGGGCGGCTGCACTACGTGCCCGGGCTCGACGGCCTGCGGGCGATCGCCGTCATGGCGGTACTGCTGTACCACGCCAACCTGACCGGGCTCTTCGGCGACGAGGGCATCGCCTTCCCCGGAGGGTTCCTGGGCGTCGAGGTGTTCTTCGTCGTGTCGGGCTACCTCATCACGGCGCTGCTGCTGAGCGAGTGGCGCGACGCCTCGCGCATCGCGCTGGGCAACTTCTGGCTGCGCCGGGCGCGGCGTCTGCTCCCGGCGCTGTTCCTGCTGCTGGCCGCGGTGATGGTGGTGTCGCTGCTGTTCTACCCCGACGAGGTGGCGAGCCTGCGGGGCGATGTGCTCTCGGCGCTCGGCTACGTCACGAACTGGAACTTCATCCTCGCCGACAAGTCCTACTTCGAGCAGATCGGCCGGCCGTCGATGGTGACGCACCTGTGGTCGCTGGCCGTGGAGGAGCAGTTCTACCTGATCTGGCCGCTGGTCTTCGCCTTCGGCATGAAGCGCCTCGGGGCGCGGCGCTTCGGCATGGTGGTCATCGCCGGTGCCGCCCTCAGCGCCCTGTGGATGTTCATCCTGTTCGACCCCGACGCCGACCCCTCGCGGGTGTTCATGGGCACCGACACCCGTGCCTCGGCTCTGCTGATCGGCTGCGCCCTCGCCTTCGTGTGGCCGCAGTGGCGCCTGCGGGCCGAGGTCCGCGCCGGGGCCCGCGTGCTGCTCGACGTCGCCGGCGTGGCGGCGCTCGCCGGCCTGGTCTGGATGTTCTGGAGCGTCGGCGAGTTCGACACCTGGCTGTACCCGTTCGGGTTCCTGGCCTGCTCGCTGCTGTCGGCCGTCGCCATCGCCACGGTGGTGCACCCGGCGTCACGCCTGGGTCCTGCCCTCGGCAACGGCCCGATGCGCTGGGTCGGCGTTCGCTCCTACGGCATCTACCTGTGGCACTGGCCGATCTTCATGATCACCCGACCCGGCATCGACGTGCAGTTCGAGGGCCTGCCCCTGTTCGCCTTCCGGTTCGGGCTCACCTTCGCCATCGCCGCGCTGTCGTACCGCTACGTCGAGGAACCCATCCGGCGCGGTGCCATCGGGAAGGCCATCGCCCAGTACCGGTCGTCGTCGGGCCAGGCGCGCCAGCAGGCCCAGTTCCGGCTGCTCGGCGGCTCGGCCATGCTGCTGGCGTTCGTCGGCGTGATCTCGGTGTCGGCCGTCAACGCCGAGCAGAAGGACTTCAGCTACCTGCTCAACGCCACGCCGGGCGACACCCAACCGGCCGACGTCGGCGCCGACGAGTTCGCCGCCTACCTGGGAACCCCCGGCACGACGCCGTCCACCGACTCGACCGTCGCCCCGGAGTCGACCACCACCGCACCGGCGCCGGGCACCACGGTGCCGGGGGTCACCACCGTCCCCGCCCCGCCGCCGCCCACGCCGCCGACCGTCCCGCTCACCCAGCGCAAGGTCGTGTTCCTCGGGGACTCGGTGATGCTCGGTGCCAAGAACACGCAGGCGATCAGCACGCTGTTCGGCAACGCGCCCGTCGACGCCCAGCAGAACCGCCAGGTGGCCCAGGGCATCGAGGTGCTGCGGACGTGGTCGAACGCCGGGTGGCTCCAAGGCGTCGACGCCGTCGTCGTGCACCTCGGCACGAACGGCACGTTCACCGACGCCCAGTTCGATCAGATCATGACGATCCTGGCGGGCGCGCCCAAGGTCGTGTTCGTCAACGACAAGGTGCCGCAGCGGTCGTGGGAGGGCACGAACAACCAGGTGATCGCCGCCGGCGTGGCGCGCTATCCCGGCCGGGCCGTGCTCGTGGACTGGTACAGCGCCTCGGCGAACCGGCCGGAGCTGTTCTACGACGACGGCACCCACCTCAAGCCTGACGGCGCCGCCTTCTACGCCCAGCTCATCGCATCGGCGTTGTGAGCGATCTCACCCTTCGGTGTTGGTGAGCGGCACGTACGGTCGGCACGGCTGACCGCGCAGCGCGCCGCACGGCGGCCGCTCGGCTGGGATGTCGAGCGCCTCCACCGTCACGCCGGGCAGGACCGGCAGCACCAGGCGGGACGGCGTGGCGCCGCCCCGGCCGACGCGGTAGGTGGCGTCGGGGTTGCCGTAGTCCGGGTTCTCGAACAGCCACAGCGGCAGGTCGCCGCCGGGGTTGTTCACCTGCACCCGCAGGCGGGACCCGGGCCGCAGGACGTGGGCCACCGGGAAGATGGGCACCACCACCTCGGTCAGCTCGTCGGCGGGCAGCTCCTGGTAGTCGGCGGCGGTGAACGTCTCCTGGATCGAGAACTCGTCGGATCGCTCGGCGTCGACCTTGCGGTGCCCGGCGCGCAGGATGCCGTTCTGGATGCGCACCTCGTTGCCGTCGGGCGTGATCTCGCTGAGCACGACCTCGATGTCGGCGTCGGGCGCGTCGGCACCGAAGTACAGGTCGAGGTGGCCCGGCCCGGCGATCACGGTGTCGGACTCGATCGGAGCCGACACGTACGACAGGCCGGTGCCGTCGGCGGTGGGCTGCCACTCGATGGGGATCTGTGGCTCGATGAAGTCGTAGGCGCCCACCGTGGTGTAGCCGACCAGGCCGATCTCGGGGTCGTAGCGGTAGGTGTCGACGCCCTCGGCGCTGGGCGCGGTCGGCTCCAGCGCGCCGTCGGGGCCCAGGAACAGCTCCCACGGCTCGACGTCGGGCGGCGGCCAGCTGTCGAAGCCGGCCTCGAAGACGGGCACGGGCGCGCCGGGCACGTCGGCCCGTCCCGCGCCCCACTCGAAGAGCACCCGCACGGTCGGGTCGGCCTCCCAACGGGCGAGGGCCTCGTCGTACTGGTCCTCGGACAGGTCGGCGAAGCGGTCTTCGCGCAGCGTCAGGTTCGGCACCTTGAAGTTCTTCTCGAACTCGGCCACGGCGCCGGCGCGCACGATGTCGGGCAGGCGCGGCACCTCCTGGGCCACGTACAGCGACAAGAAGTCGTACCACCAGCTCAGGTTGTAGGGGGCGTAGCCGTCGGGGTGGTGCCCGTTGAACAGCACGAACTTCTCGTCGTCGGTCCCGGTGAAGTTGCCGAGCATCGTGGCGAAGCGGGGGCCGGTCTGCTCGTCCTGGAAGGCGCCGGTGAGGTAGACGGGCACCTCGATGTCGCTGACGAGCCGCGACAGGTCGCGGCCGTCGGCGTCGCCGGGCCGGAATTCGAGCATGCGCGTGAAGGCCTCGAAGTCGATGTTCTGGCTGCGCAGCTGCTGGTTGGCTTCGCAGATCGAGTCACCGGCCTCGATGCGCTCGTCGGTCCACGACATGCCGCCGGGCGCAGCGGAGCGGTCGCGCTGCTCGAGCCACTGCTTGGTGAACCCGGCGTTGTAGATGCCGCCCGACCAGGCCATCTTCCACGGGTCCTCGACGACCGACAGGGGAGCGATGGCGGCCAGGCTCGGTGGCTTGGTGGACGCCACGAACAGCTGGGTGATGCCCGAGTACGACAGGCCGATCATGCCGACCTTGTTGTGCTTGACCCACGGCTGGCGGGCCACGATCTCGACGACGTCGTAGCCGTCGGCCTGCTGGGCCGGGTTGAACACGTCGAACACGCCGCCGGAGCAGCCGACGCCGCGCATGTCGACGCCGACCGTGGCGAAGCCGAAGGCGGTGGCGATCATGCTCCCCGGCTGGGGCGAGTCGGGGTCGGCGGCGCCGTAGCCGTTGTACTCGATGACGGTGGGGTAGGGGCCGGGGCCGTAGAGCGTCTGATCGGGCAGGCGCACCATGGCCGAGAGCTTCGTGCCGTCGCGCATCGTGAGGTAGTTGAAGCCCTCCTCCAACGAGGAGCCGTCGGCGACGCCGCCGAGCACGGTCATCTGGGCGCCGGTCATCGTCTGGCCGTCGTAGAGCGACGGGTCCGGGTGGTCGTCGCGTGCCGGCACCCGGAACGGATCGCTGGTGGCGCCGTCGCTGTCGTCGCGCAGCGAGTAGGTGCCCGGCTGGAGCGCCTCGCCGTTGACCGTCGGCGGCACGCCGCCACCGGTCTCGAGCGTCATGTGCTCGGCCGGGACGTAGGCGAACACCACCTGGCCGCGCTCATCCGCCGAGAGGGTGAGCAGGTCGTCGCCCGCCTCGTCGACGAGCGTCAGCCGAGCACCGGGCTCGGCGTCGGTCACGGTCACGAGCTGCACGCCGGGGGTGACGGTGAAGTCGTCGGTGACGATCGACCCGCTCGGGGCGCCGGTCGTGGCGGCGCCCCC
>JAGQTE010000033.1 GCA_020439175.1 Acidimicrobiales bacterium
CCCCGCCGACGCCCTCGCGCACGTAGCCGAGCGACAGCCCGTCGGCGACCGCGGCTCGATGGACGGCGTACTGGTCGGCGGTGGGCGGCGGCATCGGACGGCTCCGGGCTTGGGTCGACGGGACGGATGGTCCCGGGAGTCTTCCCGATCCGGCGCCCGGGTGCCGCGCCTAGCCCGGCGTGCGCTCGTCGGGGTTGCGCCGCACCACCTCTTCGTTCAGCACGCCGGCGAAGGCGGTCCACGCCAGCGTCGGCGCCATCAGCCCGCCGGCGGGCCGGTCGACGCGCGCCGCGGTGGCGGCGTAGGCGGTGCCGACGCCGAGCTGGGCGGCGAGCACGGCCAGCGCCGCCGTCGGGTTGCGGCGGCCGAAGAAGATCGGGGACCACGCGGCGTTGGCAGCGAGCTGTGTGGCCCACAGGGCGATCGCCGGGCGGCGCAGCCGGTGGTCCGGCGCGGCCCAGACCCGGTAGCCCGACGCCGCGATCGAGGCGTACAGGGCCGTCCAGACGGGGGAGAACACGCTGTTGGGCGGGTTGAACGGCGCCTTGCGCAGCCGCCGGTACCAGCGCTGCGTGGCGTCGTCGGCCGGGCCGAAGCGGGCCCCGGCCACAGCGGCCGCCACCACCGGCGCGGCGAACGCCGCCGCCGCCAGCAGCTTGTGGCGGCGCGATGGCCGGGCGGGGGCGTCCTCGCCGGGAGCTGAGCCGTCGGGCGTGGCGGCGGTCCGCAGCTCGTCGAACGAGCGGGTCTCGAGGGCGTCGGTCATGGCCGGGCCCCTACCCGCGGGCGATCGTCACCATGCGCCCGGGCGTCCAGCGGGCTACGCGCCCGCCGGTGGCGGGATGCTCTCGGGGAACGCTTCGTGGAGGTGGCGCAGCACGCAGTCCTCGAACTCGTCGGCGCCGGTCGTCCACGCTTGGTCGGCGGTGTCCTCCCACACGATGCCCGGGCCGTCGGCGACGAAGCTGTAGATCGCCGTGCCGAGCGACGCCACCATGCCGAGGCCGGCCCACGCGACCTTGGCACCGGTGACGGTGGTGCCGCTCAAGGTCGTCTGCGTCTTCGGGATCTTGATGGCGTACTGGCTCGCCAGCTTGGGGTCCTTGGCCAGGCGGTAGTTGGTGATGGCCTCGTGCAGCTTGATGCCGCCCGACGCCAGGCCTGCGGTGCTGGTCACCACGTCCTCGCTGTCGACGTCGGGCACGACGCCGTTGTTGTCGAAGGCGCCGATGTCGACGTCCTTGGTCTCTTGGCCCTTGGACCACTCGACGGTGCACAGCAGCGTGAGCTCGGTGAGGTCCATCATCTCCTGGAACCGATCGAACACGGCGAGGGTGTCCTTGGCGCCGGGGTCGATGGCGTTGGTGAGGAACCGCACGGCCCCGAAGCCGAGGCGCAGCAGGCCCAGGCCGATCGACTCGAAGGCGCCGATCATCATCAGCGACAGCACGCCGACCGTCTTCTTCGCCAGGACGCCGAGGTCGTCGAGGATCTTCTGCGAGGTGGAGTGCTCCGTGTAGTTGGCGGTGGCGGTCATGTCGAAGTCGGCGGTGATCATCGCCGGGTGGTCCATCGCCTCGGTCAGCCCGACGAGGTCGTAGAGGCCGACGCCCAGGAACGCCTCGCGCATCTCGTCCCGCTCGAGCAGGCCCTCGCCGGTCCACGACGAGAAGTCGTGGTCGTCGATGTCTCGGGCGTCGAGCATCACCGGGGTGCCGCCGATGTAGCGCAGCTCGTTGGCGGCGTATCCCGCCGGGGCCGCGCCGTCGGCCGTCGGGCAGTTCGGCGGTGGGCTGTACTCGGGCAGGTCGTCACCCGGCTGCAGCGTGACCGTGACGCAGCGCACCCGGTAGACGGCGCGGGCGACGATGGTCGGCGTCGTGCCGTCGACGTCGACGTCCTGCTCGTACCAGTCGCCGACGACGTCGCCCTCCCAGTGGTCGAACTCGTAGCCGACGGGCGGCGCGCCGCCGCGCAGGCGGATCGTCTGACCTACCTGGAAGGCGTTCTCCCACAGCGGGCAGTCGGGCGTGACGGCGGCCTGCACGAAGTCCGAGCCCGGCGGCGCCGGACCCGTGACCTCGGAGCCGTCGGGGGCGATCAGGGTGATCTCGGGCTGGACGACCGTGCACACGTACGCCGTGGCGCGGGTGGCGTTCTTGACCCGGACCGGCGCGCCGTCGTTGGCGAAGCGAAGGTCCAGGGTCTCGTCGGTGGACTCGTCGGCGGTGGTGAGCGTCCACCCGACGCGCGGGTCGCCGGTCGCCGGCGTGGCGCGGAACGTGGCGGTGCGGGCGTCGGCGAGGTCCTCCTCGCCGGCGGGGCACTCGGTCTCGCCGGGGCTCAGTGTGACGTCGAGGGTGGCGGCGCCCTCAGGCTGCACCGACGCCGAGAACGGCATGCAGCTCCCCTCGTCGTAGAACTCGGCGCCGACCGTGCGATCGTCGGCCATGTCGACCAGTGCCCGGGTCGTGTCGACTCCGCCCGTCGACGGGTCGTAGCGGCTGTCTTCGTCGTCGTAGCGGCCAAGATCGACCACCGAGTTCGGGTCAG
>JAGQTE010000257.1 GCA_020439175.1 Acidimicrobiales bacterium
GCTGGGCGACGCCGGACGTGAGCTGCCCGAGACGTTGGTGTTCGCCACCACGGCGCCGTCGTACGCCGACAAGACCAACGCCACCACGGTGCATGCCGCGCTGCGGTTGGGCCGCGACGTGCGTGCCTTCGACGCCGTCGGCGCCGTGCGCTCTGCGGCAGGTGCCGTCGACGCCGCGCTCGACGGCAGCCGCCCGACGCTCGTCGTCGCCTCTGACGTGCGCACGGGCATGCCGAACTCGCCCGACGAACGTGAGGGCGGTGCCGGCGCCGCGGCGCTGCTGATCGGCGACGACCGCGCCGACGCCCCGGTGCTCGCCGAGTACCTCGGCGGGGCGTCGACCTCCGAGGAGTTCGTCGACCGTTGGCGGGTGCCGGGCGACGTGCGCAGCCGCCAGTGGGAGGAGCGATTCGGCGAGACCCGCTACGTGCCACTCGGCACCGAGGCCTACAAGCTGGCGCTCGACGCCGCCGGCGTCGGTGCGGAGGACCTCGCCGGCGTGATCGTGGCCGGGCCGCACAGCCGAGCCGTGCGGCAGGTGGCGGGCAAGGTCTCGACCGGGACCGCCGGCGGCTCGCTCGACGTGCTCGCCGACACCGTCGGCAACGCCGGTGCCGCCCAGGCGTGGCTGGCGCTGGCCCACTGGCTCGACACCGCCGAGGCCGGCCAGACCGTCGCCGTCGTGTCGCTCGCCGACGGGTGCGACGTGTTCGTGTTCCGGGCCACCGAGGCGTTGGCGACCCATCGCCCCGCCCCGTCGGTCGCCGACCAGGTGGCGGCCGGCAACCCGTCGCTGCCGTACCTGAAGTTCCTGGCGTGGACCGGCATGGCCACGGTGCAGCCCCCAAACCGGCCCGAGCCGGCACGCGCCAGCTCGTCGGCGGCGGCCCGCAGCGAGGACTGGAAGTACGGCTTCGTCGGCTCGCAGGACCACACCACCGGGGCCATCCACCTCCCGCCGGCGCGGGTGTCGTACCGGGGTGGCGCCGTCGACGACATGGCGCCGCTGCCGATGGCCGACGCCACCGGCACGGTGGTGACCTTCACCGTCGACCGGCTGGCGTACTCGCCGAGCCCGCCCATCGTGTTCGCCGTGGTCGACTTCGACGGCGGCGGCCGCCTGCCCGTGGAGCTGACCGACGTCGACGCCGCCTCGGTGGCGATGGGCGACCGGGTCGAGATGACCTTCCGGCGGCTCAACAGCAGCGACGGCATCCAGAACTACTTCTGGAAGGCCCGGCCGGTCCGGGGCTGAGGGGAGCGCACCAATGGCATCGCACGGCATCAAGGACAAGGTCGCCATCGTCGGGATGGCCTGCACCCCGTTCCGTGAGCACTGGGACAAGGGCGCCGACGACCTGTTGATCGAGGCGTCCCAGGGCGCCATCACGTCGACGGGCATCGCACTCGACGACATCGACGCCTTCTGGTTGGGGACGGCCCAGACCGGCATGAGCGGCATCACCTTGTCGGCACCGCTCAAGTTGACGGGCAAGCCGGTGACACGCGTCGAGAACTACTGCGCCTCGGGCAGCGAGGCGCTGCGTCAGGCCGCCTACGCCGTGGCGTCGGGTGCCTACGACGTGGCGATGGCCATCGGCGTCGAGAAGGTGAAGGACTCTGGCTACCAGGGCCTCAACGCCTTCCCGATCCCCAACGACGGCACCAACCGCACGCTGACGGCGGCGGCGATGTTCTCGCTGGTGGCCCCGGCGTACGCCAACAAGTACGGCGTCGACGAGGACGAGCTCAAGCTGGTGCTGGCGCGCATCGCCTCCAAGAACCACTTCAACGGCGCCCGCAACCCGTTGGCGCAGTTCCGCAAGGAGGTCGACGTCGACACGATCTGCTCGGCGATGCCGGTGGCCGGTCGTCTCGGCGTGTTCGACTGCGCCGGCGTCGCCGACGGCGCCGCGGCGGCGATCGTCGTGCGGGCCGAGGACGCCCACCGCTACACCGACAGCCCGCTGTACATCAAGGCCCTGTCGTTCGTGGCCGGCAGCGGTTCAGGGCTGATCGACCCGGACTACGACTACACGACTTTCCCGGAGATCGTGCAGTGCGCCGCCGACGCCTACGCCCAGGCCGGCGTCTCCGATCCTCGGCACCAGATCGCCATGGCCGAGGTGCACGACTGCTTCACCCCGACGGAGCTGGTGCTGATGGAGGACCTGGGCTTCTCCGAGCGCGGCCATGCCTGGACCGACGTCAACGCCGGGGTGTTCGCCCTCGACGGTGAGCTGCCCGTGAACCCCGATGGCGGCCTGAAGAGCTTCGGGCACCCGGTCGGTGCCAGCGGCCTGCGGATGCACTACGAGAATTGGCTCCAGCTGCGCGGCAAGGCGCCCGAGGACCGCCAGATCGTCCTCGACCCGACGCGGCCGTACGGCCTGGTGCAGAACCTCGGCGGCTACCCCGGCGAGATGGTCTGCTTCATGAGCATCCTCGGCACCGAACCCGGCTGACTTGCGGGGGGAGGGCCGGTAGCGGGGAGACTCGGCATCCCCGACGCCCCGACGGCGTCGTGGAAGCATGTCTCCCCGAACCACAGGAGCCCTTCGTCGTGAGCACCATCGAGCACATCGCCGGCCGCCAGGTCATCGACTCGCGCGGCAACCCCACCGTCGAGGTGGAGGTCATCCTCGACTCGGGTGCCCGGGGTCGGGCGATGGTCCCGTCGGGTGCGTCGACCGGGCAGTTCGAGGCGGTCGAGCTGCGCGACGGTGAAGGCCCGTTCGGCGGCAAGGGCGTGCTCGCCGCCGTCGACCACGTCGAGGGCGAGATCTACGACGCCCTCGTCGGCCTCGACGCCTTGGCCCAGCGCGATCTCGACGCCCTGCTGATCGATCTCGACGGCACCGACAACAAGGGGCGTCTCGGCGCCAACGCCATCCTCGGCGTGTCGCTCGCCATCGCCAAGGCCGCCGCCGACGAGCTCGAGCTGCCGCTGTACCGCTACGTCGGCGGCACGAACGCCCACGTCCTGCCCGTGCCGATGATGAACGTCCTCAACGGTGGGGCCCACGCCGACAACAACGTCGAC
>JAGQTE010000034.1 GCA_020439175.1 Acidimicrobiales bacterium
CCTCGGCCGGCAGCAGCTGCTCCTCGGCCCACGCCGCATGGGCGGCCGACGGTCCGACGGGGACGGCGGCCTCGAAGAACCGGCGGATCAGATGAGCAGCACGCGCCATCGGGCGCGTCTAGCCGGCGTGCTCGATGCAGAAGCGCGTCGCCGGCATGGCGGCGAGCCGCTCGTCGGGGATCGTCGCCCCGCAGACCTCGCAGCTGCCGTACGTGCCGTCGTCGAGCTTGCCCAGCGCCCGGTCCACGTCGTCGAGCTGCTCGCGCAGCGATGCCGCCAGCGTCCGCGCCTCGGTGTGCTCGGCCGACACCTGGCCGCTGTCGGCGAAGTTGTCGTCGAAGTCCGTCGTCTCGTCACCGGAGAGCTCGACGAGCTGGTGCGACAGCGCCTCGCGCTCGGCCTCGAGCGCCGGGCGCGCGGCGGCGTCGGTCTGGTCGTCCCCGTTCACGGCGACAACGCTACCGCGCCGGAGCGGGCGCGCCCGGCTCGCCCGCTCCACGCGGTCGGCCGGTCGCTCGCGGATGCGCTGCCAGGTAGACCCCGCGGAGCCGTTCGGCGGACACCTTGGTGTACACCTGCGTGGTCGTGATCGACGCGTGACCGAGGAGCTCCTGGACGGCGCGGATGTCCGCGCCGTGATCGACCATGTGGGTGGCGCAGCTGTGCCGCAGCACGTGCGGGGTGACCCGGTCGGCGAGGCCCACCGAGCGTGCGTGGCGCTCCACGATGCCCCAGGCTCCCTGGCGGGTCAGGCGACCGCCGCGTGCGTTGAGGAACACGGCGTCGTCGTCGGTCCGTCGGGCGTTCGGTCGGCGGACCAGCTCGCGCCCGCCCGGTCCGAGCCACGCCGACACCGCACCAGCAGCCATCCGCCCGACCGGCACGATGCGCTCCTTGGCGCCCTTGCCGAAGACCCGCACCAAGCCGGCCTCGAGGTCGAGGTCGGCCAGCGAGAGCCCGACCACCTCCGAGATGCGGGCGCCGGTGCCGTAGAGCAGCTCGAGCAGCGCCCGGTCGCGCAGCACGAGCGGGCCGTCCCCGACCGGCGCCTCGAGCAGGCGCACCACCTCATCCTCCGCCAGCGCCTTCGGCAGCCCGCGCGGCACGCGGGTGGCTTCCAGCTCGGCCGAAGGATCGACATCGGCCAACCCTTCGGCGGCGAGGAACCGGTGCAGCGAGCGGACCGCCACCGCGGCACGGGCGACGGTCGACGGCGCCAGGCCCGACGCCCGGCGGTCTGCCATCCAGGCGACGAGGTCGTCGCCCGACACGCGACCGAGGTCGAGCCCGTGGGCCGTCAGCCATGCCACGTACCCGCGCAGGTCCCGCCGGTACGCCGCCAGCGTGTTGGCCGACCGCCCCTGGCTGGCGGCGAGCCAGCCGAGGAACTCCTCGATCTCCAGCGGCAGCTGGAGATCAGCGGGCGGCGGCGAGGAGGAGGCCGATGACGGTCTTGGCATCGGTGATCGCGCCCTCGTGGACCTGCGCCAGGGCGTCGGCCAGCGGCACCCGGATGACGTCGAGGTGCTCTTCTTCGACGCCCTGCGCGTCTGACGCCGTCACCTCCAGCCCGGTGGCCAGGTAGACGACCACCTCCTCATCGGTGCACCCCGGCGAATTGTGGAAGCGACACAGCAGCTCGTAGGTGTCGGCCCGCAGGCCCACCTCCTCGGCGAGCTCGCGCGCCGCGGTCTGCTCCGTCGACTCCCCATCGACGTCACGCAACCCGGCGGGGATCTCGAGCAGCCACGTGTCGAGCACTGCCCGGTACTGGCGCACCAGCACCACGTCCCCGTCGTCCGTCAGCGGGACGACGCCGACGGCGCCCGGGTGGTGGACGACGTCGCGCTGGAAGGTCGTCCCGTCCGGCGCGGCGAACCGCCCGGTCGCGACCGACACGATGTGGCCGGTCCAGTGGACGTCCTCGTCGAGTCGACGGAACGAGCCGTCGCCGGTCACGAGACCGGCAGCTCGTCCGCCAGCTGCGGCAGATGCGGGTTCCGGCCCTCGGCCCGACCCAACGCCGCTCCGACGAACTCACGGAACAGCGGTGCCGGCCGGTTGGGACGGCTCTTGAACTCGGGATGCGCCTGGGTGCCGATCCAGAACGGGTGGTCGACCAGCTCGACGAACTCGACCAGCCGACCGTCGGGCGAGGTGCCCGAGCAGACCAGGCCGGCCTCCTCCATGCGCGACCGGTAGCGCCCGTTGAACTCGTAGCGGTGGCGGTGCCGCTCCGACACCACCTCCTTGCCGTAGATCGCCGCCACCCGCGAGCCGGGTCGCAGCTCGGCGATGTAGGCACCGAGGCGCATGGTGCCGCCCAGGTCCCGCACATCGCGCTGGGACTCCATCAGGTCGATTACCGGGTGCGGCGACTGCGGGTCGAACTCCGACGAGTTGGCGCCGGCGAGTCCCAGGACGTTGCGGGCGAACTCGATGGTCATCACCTGCATGCCGAGGCACAGACCGAGGCACGGGATCTCGTGCTCACGGGCGTAGCCCGCCGCCGCCACCTTGCCTTCGACGCCTCGTTCCCCGAAGCCGCCGGGGATGACGATCCCGTCGAGGTCGCGCAGGCGCCCGGCGGTGAGCAGACCCTCGACGTCCTCGGCTTGGATCCACTCCACCTCGACGTCGACACCGTGGTGGAACCCGCCGTGCTTGAGCGACTCGACCACCGACAGGTAGGCGTCGGGCAGGCTGACGTACTTGCCGATGATGCCGACGCGCACCGGCGTGCTGGCGCGCTCGATGCTCTCGACGAGCACCTCCCACTCCGACAGGTCGATCGACCGGTCGGCGAAGCCGAGGTGCTCGCACACGACGGCGTCGAGCCCCTCCTCGTGCAGCAGGAGCGGCACCTCGTAGAGGTTGCGGGCATCGAAGGCGTTGACGACCCCGTTCACCGGCACGTCGCACAGGTTCGAGATCTTGCGCTTGAGCTCGGCGGAGATCGGGCCGGCCGAGCGGCAGACGATGGCGTCGGGCTGGATGCCTCGGCTGCGCAGCTCGGTGACCGAGTGCTGGGTGGGCTTGGTCTTCTGCTCCCCCGCCGGCCCGATGAAGGGCACCAACGTCACGTGGACGTAGCAGACCTGCTCACGCCCGACGTCGAGACGGAACTGCCGGATCGCCTCGAGGAACGGGAGGATCTCGATGTCGCCGACGGTGCCGCCGATCTCGGTGATGACCACATCGACGTCGTCCTGGGCCAGCAGCTGGATGCGGCGCTTGATCTCGTCGGTGATGTGCGGGATGACCTGGACCGTCTTGCCGAGGTAGTCGCCGCGGCGCTCTGCTGCGATGACCGCCGAGTAGATGGAGCCGGTGGTGGCGTTGGACTCCCGAGAGAGCCCCTCGTCGATGAAGCGCTCGTAGTGGCCGAGGTCGAGGTCGGTCTCACCACCGTCATCGGTGACGAAGACCTCGCCGTGCTCGAACGGGTTCATCGTGCCCGGATCGACGTTGAGGTACGGATCGAGCTTCTGCATCGTGACCCGCAGGCCACGCGCTTTGAGCAGGCGACCGAGGCTGGAGGCCGTGATGCCCTTGCCCAGCGAGCTCGCCACGCCGCCTGTCACGAAGATGTGCTTCGTCACCCGTCCGTCTCCTCCAGCGCTGCACGGCTCGAGACCGCACGTTCCAGGACGGGACCACACCCTAGCCCTGTCGACCCGGGCCCCCGCGCATCGGCGCTGAGCTGGGCGTTCAGTCGTCGAGCTCGAACACGAGCAGGTGCCGACCGTCCTCGAGCGGCTCCCAGGCCGCCCGGACCCGGCGCCCGACGCTCGCCGCACGGGGCTCGCAGCCGATCACGTTGCTCATCAGCCGCACCCCGTCGTCGAGATCGACGAGCACCACCACGTACGGCACCAGCGACGCCATCATCGGCATGGCCGGCTTCGGCATGACGGACGCGGCGTAGATCGTCCCGCGGCCGTCGCTCGGCCGCCACGAGACGTCCGGCGCCAGGCAGTGCGGGCACACCTCACGCGGGTACCAGTGCGGCCGCGCACAGCCATCGCACCACGGCAGCACGAGGCGTCGCTCACGGCTCGCCTCCCAGAACGGTGCGCCGGCCGGGGACGTCGGCGGCGCGAACCGCGTCGGTGCGTCGTCGCTCATCGCGTCGCCTCCGTGCCCAGCACGATCGTCGACGTGGACGACAGGACGCCGCCGCACCCGTGCGCCACGGCCACCTCGGCGCCGGGCACCTGGCGGTCACCGCACTCGCCACGCAACTGACGCACCGCCTCGACGAGCAAGAAGATGCCGTACATGCCGGGGTGGGTGTAGGCGAGGCCCCCACCGTTCGTGTTGGCGGGGAGCGACCCGCCGGGGCCGAGCGGGTCGTCGGCCACGAAGGCGCCGCCGTCGCCCTTGGGACAGAACCCCAGGTCCTCGAGGGCCAACAGCACCGTGATCGTGAACGAGTCGTACGTCTCGAGCACGTCGACGTCGTCCGGGCCGATGCCCGCCTGGGCGAACGCCGCCGGGCCGCTGACGGTGCCGGCGGTGACGGTCAGGTCCGGCATCTGCGAGATCATCGAGTGCGTGTGGCTGGTCCCGGCGCCGAGGACCAGCACCGGCGGTCTGGCGAGGTCCCGGGCCCGCTCGGCGCTGGTCAGCACGACCGCGCCGGCTCCGTCGGTCACGAGGCAGCACTCGAGCTTGTGCAGCGGCGTGGCCTCGTACGGCGACGCCAGCACCTCATCGATCGTGATCAGCTCCTGCAGCCGCGCCCGCGGGTTGCGCGCCGCCCAACGCCGGGTCGAGACGGCGATCTGCGCCAGCTGCTCCGAGGTGGTGCCGTACTGCGCCATGTGTCGAGACGCTGCCAGCGCATAGGCGCCCATCGGGGTGCGCATGCCGAAGGGCAGCTCCCACTCGACCATCGGCGGCACGACGCCGGCCGCCAACGCCGCGGCGCGCTGCGCGCCGCCGCCGAACCCGGGTCCGCCGCGCTTGAACGACGACCGCGGGGTGGCGGCGTAGGTGATGATCGCCACCTCGCACCGGCCGAGGGCGATGGCGGCTGCGGCGTGCTCGCACAGCACCTCGAAGCTCGATCCGCCGGTCTGGGTCGAGTCGGTCCAGCGAGGCTGGATGCCGAGGTACTCGGCCAGCTCCATGGAGTGCATGAAGGTGCCGCCCGTCCCTGCGAAGACCCCGTCGACGTCGGTCAGCGCCAACCCGGCGTCGGCCAGCGCTTCGCGCACCATCGCCGCCTCGAGGGCACGGGTGGTGCCGACGAGCTCGCCCGTGGGCGAGGCGGCATCGGCCACGCCGACGATGGCGGCGCGCCCCCGGAACGGATCGGTCATCGGCGGGGCCTGCGCTCAGTCGTCGCCGGTGATCCGGCGGACGATGGCAACGGCGATGGCGATGGCGGCGATGATCACGAAGGCGCCGAAGGCGGCGTACGTGAACATCTCGGCGTTCCGCGACGCCTGGAAGGCCCCGTTCTCGTCGCCACGCCCCCATCGGTTGCGCACCCGCAACCCCCAGTAGAGGCCGATCACACCGAGCGGGGTGCACAGCAGGATGGCGATGATCGCCGAGCCCAGGTACGTCGGCGGCATCGGCCCGTCCAGCGTCACGGGCGGCGCGTCACGGACCTTCGACCCGGCCCCCTCGCCCGGCGAGGTCTCCTTGTTCTTCCGACCGACCATCAGCGTCTCTCCCCCGTGCGACCTGGCCGCCCCAGTGCGCAGCATTCTTTCAGACAGAACCGCCCGCGGCAGACAACAGGGCGCGCGCGTGCTCGAGCGCCGTGTCGGCCGCCGCCGCGCCCGAGAGCATCCGGGCGACCTCGCGCGCCCGATCCTCGCCGTCGGCCCGGCGCACGACCGTGCGCGTGCTCGTCGCCGACGACAGCTTCTCGACGACGACCTGGGCGTCGGCATGGGCGGCGACCTGGGCCAGGTGCGTCACCACCAGCACCTGATGCTGCGTCCCCAACGACGCCAGGTTGGCGCCGAGGACGGCACCGACCTCGCCGCCGATCCCGGCGTCGACCTCGTCGAACACCAACGTCGGTGGGGCATCCGTGAGCACCAGGCGCAACGCCAGCATCGTGCGCGCCAGCTCACCCCCTGACGCCACCTTCGCCAGGGGCGAGGGTTCGGTGCCGGGGTTGGCCGCCAGCAGGATCTCGACCTCCTCACCTGCCGGGCCGTCGACGTCGATGGCGATCCGTGCGTGCGGCATGGCCAGGCCGTGCAGGTGCGCTTCGATCGCCGTCGCCAGTGCGGGCGCCGCACGGCGCCGCGCCGCCCGCACCGCGTCGGCCGCCGCCGAG
>JAGQTE010000258.1 GCA_020439175.1 Acidimicrobiales bacterium
CGGCATCGCCCCGTCCTCGGCGCCGATGTTCATCGCCATGCAGCTCGTCGGCATGGTGCTCGCCTTCGGCCTGGTCCGCCTGTTCTATCCCCACGACCGCTCGGAGCACCCCGATGCCTGATGCCCGTCCCGAGGTGCTGTTCGTCTGCGTGCACAACGCCGGGCGCTCGCAGATGGCCGCTGCGCTGCTCGAGCAGCTGGGCGGCGACCGCGTCGTGGTGCGCTCGGCGGGCTCGGCGCCCGCCGACGACATCAACCCCGCGGTCGTCGAGGCCATGGCCGAGCTGGGCATCGACCTGCGCCGGGCCGGCGCGCACCCCAAGAAGCTCGACGAGGCCGCCGTGGCCGCCTCCGACGTGGTCATCACCATGGGCTGCGGCGACGCCTGCCCCTTCTACCCGGGCAAGCGCTACGAGGACTGGGTGCTCGACGACCCGGCCGGCCAGGGCGTCGACGCCGTGCGCCCGATCCGCGACGAGATCCGCCGCCGGGTCGAGGCGCTGCTGGCGTCACTCGACCTCGACGCCTGATCGCGGCGTCAGCGCCGCCAGGAGGGTGCGCGGCCGTCAGCGTCGCCAGTAGATGTGGTGCACGACGCCGCTCGACGGGCTCGGCACCTTCTCGAGGTGGAACCGGTCGAGGAGGTCGTCGGGGCTGTCCCACAGCCGCTCGCCGCGGCCGAGCTCGACCGGGGCGAGGGCCACGTGCAACGTGTCGACGAGATCGGCGTCGAGGAAAGCGCGCACCGTCGCCACCCCACCGCCGAGGCGCACGTCCTTGCCGTCGGCGGCCTGGCGGGCCCGCTCCAGCGCCTCGGCCGGTGTCGCCTCCAGGAAGTGGAAGGTCGTGTCGTCGAGCGTGAACGACGGGCGCGGGTGGTGGGTCAGCACGAACACCGGCGTGTGGAACGGCGGCACGTCACCCCACCAGCCCTGCCACTCGTGGTCCTCCCACGGTCCACGCTGCGGGCCGAACTTGTTGCGGCCCATGATCTCGGCGCCGATGTTGTTGGCGAAGTCACGCGTGAAGTAGTCGTCGAGGCCCATCGTGCCGCCGCCGTCGGTGCGGCCCGGCCAGTGCGCCGTGGCGCCGGCCCACGCCGCCAGCTGCGCCGGGTCGGCGTGGCCGAACGGCCGCTCGAGCGACTGCCCCTCGCCCGAGCCGAACCCGTCGCTCGACACCATGAAGTTCTGCACACGCAGCAGCTGGCCCATCGGTGGCCCCTCTCTGTCCGGCAGCGGTGCCCGCAGGCCCGCTGCCATGCCGGTCGCCGGTCAGTCTGCCGTCGCCGGGCGGAGGAGAGGGGCGAAGACCCGCTCGGGCTCGGCCTCCATGTCGAACGGCGCGAACCGCTGGTTCCACTCCGCCCAATCCACACCGTCGGCCTCACCCGTGTGCACCTCGCACAGGTCGCAGTCGTGCGCTGCCACCTCCAGCCCCAGGCCGGGAGCGATGATCTGCGCGGTCTCGATCGCCCGCGGCAGCACGCTCGAGATCAGCACGTCGGCGCGGACGCGACCCGTCGCCGCCAGGTGATCGCGCAGCGCTCGGGCTTGACGCCGGCCGAGGTCGGTCAGCCCGGCGCACCCGCGCGGCCCGGCGATGGGGCCGGTGAACCCCGCATGAGCCTCCCCGTGGCGGATCAGGATCAATCGCATCCCAGTCCCCTACCCACCGACGCACGACTCGTTGCTGCGCACGGACGAGGACCGCGGCGACCGCCGGCGCCGCATCGGCGTCGGCGCCGAGGGTAGGGGCCGACCATGCAGCCGCTGATGGACCTGCTCCGCGACAACGAGAGCCTCGCCGGTCGAGCGGTGACCAGCGCCGCCGTCATCGCCATCGCCGTGGTCGTGGCGTGGGCGATCGGGCTGCTGTTCGCCCGCCGGGCCGGCGACCCGCAGAGCCGGTACTACGCCCGCAAGTTCGCCCGCTACGCCGTCGGCGTGCTGGCGGTGCTGGTGCTGGCCGTCGTCTGGCGGCCCTTCGCCGGTCGCATCGGCGTGGTGCTCGGCTTGGCGACCGCCGGCATCGCCTTCGCCATGCAGGAGGTGATCGGTGCGGTCGCCGGGTGGGTCAACATCTTGTCGGGCCGCATCTTCCGGGTCGGCGACCGCATCCAGATGGGAGGCGTGCGCGGTGACGTCATCGACGTGACGCTCCTGCGCACCAAGCTCATGGAGATCGGCAGCGCCGACGTCGATGACGGCGCCTGGGTGCACGGCCGGCAGTTCACCGGCCGCATCGTGACGGTCTCCAACAAGGCGACCTTCACCGAGCCGGTGTTCAACTACTCGGCGTCGTTCGACTACCTGTGGGAGGAGCTCACGATCCCCGTCGGGTTCGACGCCGACTGGCGACGAGCCAACGAGATCATCGGTGGCGCCGCCGTGTCGGTGTCGACCACCACCGACGCCGCGGCGGCCATCAACCGCATGCGTCGCACCTTCCCCATCCCTCCGGCCGAGCTCCAGCCGACCGTGTTCGCGGTGCCGACCGACAACTACATGGAGCTGACCGCCCGCTTCGTGGTCCCGGTGCGCACCGCCCGCACCGTCAAGGACCGGCTGTCCCGCCAGATCGTCGACGAGCTCGCGGCGGCGGGCATCGAGGTCGCGTCGACCACCGGCGACCTCCGCGTCGACCTCCGGGAGTCCGACCCGGCGCACCCATCGCGTGACGACACCCATGTCCCGGGAGGTCCGCGCTGAGCGGGCCGGAACGCGGGATCCCTCCCTGGCAGATCCCCGACCGGACGTCGAAGACCCACGACGACCTCGTTCCGCTGAGGACGGCGGCCTCTGCCCTCCGGCCACCGGCTGCTGCGCCGCGAGCGCCGAACCGGGTCGGACGTGGAGCAACTCGGTGGGCGCTGAGCCCACCACGCCCTCAGACCTGCGAAGGTCGGCTGTGGCGATGTCTACGATGAGCAAGGTGAGCGCAAACCCCGCGGTGATCCCGGCCGATACCAGTCCGGAGGTCTGGCGCCGGCAGATGGATGCCATCGCTCGGCGATCGATCCCCGACCGCCTCGATGAGTGGGCGCAGCTCAACCGCGGCGTTGCCCGCATGGCCGAGCAGGCGGTGCGACGCCGCCATCCCGACTACGACGACCGCCAAGTGTTCCTGGCGCTCGTCCGCGCGCGCTATGGCGACGACCTCGCCCTTCGAGTCTGGCCCGACGCCGCCGAAGTCGAGCGGTGATCGAGCTCGCGCGCGTCCTTCGCGCCGTGGTCGACACCCTGGAACGAACCCAGGTCGGCTATGTCGTGGTCGGGTCGACCGCAGCCGCAGCGTGGGGGGTTGCGCGCGCCACACGCGACATCGACATCGTCGTCATGGTTGACGCCGACGAGCTCGAGCAGGTCCTCGATGCCCTGCTCGCAGCGGATCTCTACGTACCCATCGAGCAAGCCCACGAGGCGGCCACCGCCGGTGGCAGCTTCAACGTGCTCGACCCCAGCCACGGCGGCAAAGTCGACCTCTTCCTCACCCGACCCGATGACGCCTTCACCCGCTCACGCCTGGCGCGCCGCATCCGAGCCGACGTGTTCGACGTCCCCTGCTGGGTGGCGAGCGCGGAAGACGTCGTCCTCGCGAAGCTCCGTTGGAGGCTCGACTCGCGCTCAGAGGTCCAATGGCGTGATTGCGTCGAGATCGCATCCACCAACGAGCTCGACGCCACCTACCTCCGCCACTGGGCCCAGCACCTCGACGTGACCGACGACCTCGAAGACCTACTTGCCGCCACAGCCGCTGACCGGGACTGATGCAGCACATCCGACGCGCCGGGACGGACGCGCCGCCGGCGCTGACGGAGCCGCTCAGGGGGCGACGCCGTGGCCGACGCAGCTCGGCACGGTCGTACCGTTCGTGACCGCGCCATCGGGACAGGTCGTGGTCCCGTAGGTGGCGGTCGAGCCTCCGACCGGGCTGCCGAGCACGCCGAGCAGGTTCGCCAGCGTCAGGATCGCCGTCGACAGGTTCGCACCCGTCATGGTGGCGTTGGGGAACGCAGCCTCGGTCAGGTCGGCGCCCGTGAACGTCGCGCCACTGATGTCGAACGGCGCCCAGGTCGTACCGAACGTGGCGCCCGTGAGGTCGGCGCCGGTGAAGATGGCGTTGGCGTACGAGTCAGACCCGCCGGTGTTCTTGGCGGCCACGACGTCGACGAGCGTCGCGCTCGTGAAGTCCGCGCCGGCAGCGTGGGCGTAGAGCTTCGCGCCGGTCAGATCCGCACCGGCGAACACGGCGCCGGCCATCGTGTCGCTCGGCGACGACTGCCCCGTGGTGCCGAACACCGTGCCGACGGCGCTGGCGCCGACGAGCGTGGCGCCGGTCATCCGCACGGGCGACAGGTCGGCGCCGTCGAGGTCGGCCAGGTTCAGGTTCGCGGCCTGCAAGCTCGCGTTGGCGAGGTTGGCGTCAGTGAGGTTCGCTCCCGTCAGGTCGGCGCCATCGAGCCGGATGTTCGTGAGGTCCAGGCCGGTGAGGTTCGCGCCCGACAGGTCGACGCCCGACAGGCCGGCACTGCGCAACACATGTCCGGTGAGGTCGAGGCCGGACAGGTCGACGCCGGTGCCGGCCAACGAGATCCCCGTCCAGTCGGGGTCGGCGGCGAGCAGCTGCGAGGCCATGAGGCCGACGGCATCGTCAAGATCGACGCCCGCCATGTCGACGCCGGTCAGGTTGGCGCCGGTGACGTCGAGCCCTTCGAACGACGCGGCCGCCAGGTTCAGCCCCGCCCCGGACAGGTCGACGCCCGCGAAGCTCACCGAGGAGTGCGACAGGTTCAGGTTGTACCAGTCGGGGTCCGCCGCGAGCAGCTGCGACGCGGTGAGGCCGGTGGCATCCCTGAAGGAGGTGCCCCGGAGCACCACGCCGGTGAAGCTGGCGCCCGTGAAGTCGAGGCCCTGGAAATTGGTGAACGTCAGGGTGTAGCCGCCACCGCCGAACACGGCGCCGGCGAAGCTCACGTCGGAGCCCGCGAAGGACGTGCTGTGCCAGTCGTGGTTGGTGGCGACGAGCTGCCCCGACGTCAGCCCGGTCGTGTTCGCCAAGGACGCCAAGCGGATGTTGGCGCCAGACAGGTCGGCGCCGGTCAGCGTCGCCCCGCTCAGGCTGCCGGACTGGAGGTTCGATCCGACGAACGACGCGCCGGTCAGGTTCGCACCAGAGAACCTGGGGCTCGACCCAGTCGTGGCATCGACCGTCGCGTCGACGAGTGCCGCACCGGCGAAGTCGGCACCGCCGAGGGCAGCACCGGTGAGGGTGGCGTTCGTGAGGTCGGCCGTCGGCAGGTCGGCGTTGGTGAGCGTCGCACCGACCAGCGACGCTCCGGTGAGATCCGCGCCGGTCAGGTCGGCGTTCGTCAGGTTGGCGCCGTCGAGGTCGGCCCCGACGAGGAGGGTCCCGATGAGCTTGGCGCCGGTCAGGTTCACGCCCGAGAAGTCGAGACCGGACAGGTCCAGGCCTGACAGGTCGTAGCCCGCGAGGTTCGTCCCGCCGGAGGCGAGGATCTGGGCGACGGTGAGGCCGATGACGCCCGTCAGGTTGGCGCCCGTCAGATTGGCGCCCGTCAGGTTCGCCC
>JAGQTE010000259.1 GCA_020439175.1 Acidimicrobiales bacterium
CGGCCGCTGCCGGCACCGGCGCGGGCGGGGTGTCCCACATGCTCACGACTCGGCGGCCGCCAGGTCGACGCCGTTGAAGCGGGTCATGGCGGCATCGGCTCCCTCCGCCAGGATCGTCTCCACGGCGTCGGCGGCGACGACCACCACCTCGTCGAGCAGCGACCGCTCGGCGCCGCCGACCTTGCGCAGGACGTGGTCGACGCCGTGCGCCTTCGTGGGGGGCTTGCCGACCCCGATGCGCACCCGGACGAACCCATCGTCGTGCAGGTGGGCCTTGATCGAGCGCAACCCGTTGTGCCCGGCGAGCCCGCCGCCGACCTTCACCCGCAGCCGGCCGCTCGGCAGGTCGAGCTCGTCGTGCACGACGATCAGGTCGGGCGCGGCGACCTTGAGGCGGCGCGCCATCGGCGCCACGGACTCACCGGAGAGGTTCATGAACGTCTGGGGCTCCGCCAGCACGACGAGCTCGCCGTCACGCCGGACCTCGCCGACGACCGCCCGGTCGCGCTTGTTGGCGCGCAGGTCGCACGACCAGCGGCGCGCCAGCTCGTCGACGACCTCGAACCCCACGTTGTGACGCGTGCGCTCGTACTCGCGGCCGGGGTTGCCGAGCCCGACGATCAGCGCACGGGCGGCGGTGCCGCCGAAGTCCTTACGCCTCGTCGCCGCCGCCATCGCCACCGGCCTCGTCGGCCGATGCCTCGGCGGACTCGCCGTCGCCCTCGCCGTCCTCACCCTCGCCGCCCTCACCCTGCGAGCGCATCATGATGGTCGAGCGCGTCGGGCTACCGACAGCGACCGCGGTGTCCGGGTCGACGTCGGACGTCACACCCTCGGGCAACGCGATCTCCTCGACGGTGACGGTCATGCCGATCTCGAGGTGGGAGATGTCGACGTCGATCTGCGTCGGGATCGAACCGGGGCGGGCGTTCACGGCGAGCGTGTACGCCAGCTGGTCGATGATGCCCTTCTCCGCCTCGACGGCCTCGGCGCGGCCGGTCAGGTTGATCGGCACGTCCACCGTGAGCGGCTTGTTGCGGTCGATCAGCTGGAAGTCGACGTGCAGCACGTCGCGCCGCACCGGATGCCGCTGCAGGTCCTTGACGATCGACAGCTGCGTGTCGCCGTCCACCGTGAGCGAGATGAGCGCGTTCATGCCCGCCTCGGTGTTGAGCGCCTTGCGCAGATCGGGCCACGGCACCGAGACCTTCACCGGGTCGGCGCCGAGGCCGTAGACCACGCCGGGGATCACGCCGTCACGCCGCAGGCGACGCATGGGGCGCGAACCGCTCTCGCGGCCGGTCTCGACTGTCAGGGAAACATCCATCGTGTGCTCACTCCGGTCTGGCAGAACGGCGGGCCATGCTACCGGTCGCGCCGCCACGCCGAAAAGTTCGCCCGCACCGCCCCGAAAGTTCGCACCCGCCGGGCCGGACGGCGTAGCTTCTGGACATGGCGACGACGGCTGCCGACGAGAACATGGACGAGATGACGGCCGAGGGCAAGGCGGAGGACATGGGCTTCGCCAAGGCCATCTTGTTGGGCTCTGCCATCGGCATCGCCATCATGATGGCGATCATGGGTCTGACCATGAAGGTCTTCGCCCCCGATGCCATCACCGGGACCGCCGCCGCGGTCGCCGTGTGGACCGGGCTGTGGGCCGGCCTGTTCCTGGGCGGGACCGTGTCGGTGGGCATGTGGGCGCACAAGCGCCACACCGCCGGCCACTGACGCCGACGCGACGAGCGTCGTCGACCAGCGCCCGATCGTCTACGACTGGTTGGCGCCGCCGAAGATCTCGCTGACCGAGGTGTCCTCGAACACGGCGTCGATGGCGTCGGCGATGATGCCCGCCACCGACAGGACCTCGATCTTGTCGATCTGCTTCTCGGGCGTCAGCGGGATCGTGTTCGTCACGACCAGCTTGGCGATGACCGAGTTCTTGATGCGGTCGATGGCCGGCCCCGACAGCACCGGGTGCGTGGCGGCGGCGTAGACCTCGTTGGCACCGTGCTCCTTGAGCAGCTCGGCGGCGGCGACGATGGTGCCTGCGGTGTCGATCATGTCGTCGATCAGCACGCAGGTCCGCCCCGACACCTCGCCGACGACGTCCTTGGCCTCGACCTCGTTCTTGACGCCCTTGAGCCGCCGCTTGTGGACGATGGCGAGGTCGGCGTGCAGGATCTGGGCGTAGCGCTCGGCCACCTTCACCCGGCCGGCGTCGGGCGACACCACCACGAGATCGTCGCCGAGGCCTTCGAGGTAGGCGCAGAGCACCGGCATGGCGGTCAGGTGATCGACCGGACCGTCGAAGAAGCCCTGGATCTGACCGGAGTGGAGGTCGACGCTGACCAGGCGCGTGGCGCCGGCGGTGGCGAACATGTTGGCGACGAGCTTCGCCGAGATCGGCTCCCGGCCCTCGGCCTTGCGGTCCTGTCGGCTGTAGCCGTAGTAGGGACAGACCACGGTGATGTGCCGGGCCGACGCGCGACGGGCGGCGTCGACCATGATCAGCTGCTCCATGATGGCGTCGTTCACCGAGATGCCGTCCACGCCGGCATGGCTCTGGACGATGAACACGTCGGTGCCGCGCACCGAGTCACGGAACTTGCCGTGCAGCTCGCCGTTGGCGAACTCGGCGAGGTTGGCGTCGCCGAGCTGGATGCCCAGCCGGTCGGCGATCTCCTGGGCCAACGGCGCGTTGACCCGGCCGGTGACGAGGTGCAGGCGCTTCTTCTGCACGAGCTCCATGGCGACCTCTCTGCTGCGTGCCGGTCAGGTGGGACGTGCTGCAGTGTAGAACGGTCCCGTCACCTCGCCGTCCGGGATGGCGCTGCCCGGTTCGAGCGCGGCGAACGGACCGACCACGGCATCGGCACCGATGGTCGCCGATCGTCCGACGGCGTGCTCGACCACCGAGCGCTCACCCACCGTGCACTCCACCAGGCGGGTGTCCGGCCCGACCTCGGCACCGTCGCCGACGACGCACCGTCCTTGCAGCATCGTGCCGGGGAACAGCGTCACGTCGGAGCCGAGCTGCACCGTGGCGTCGATGTAGGTGCGCTCCGGATCGAGCATGGTGACGCCCTGCCGCAGCCAGTGCTCGTTGGTGCGCCGCCGCAGCTCGGCTTCTGCGGCCGCCAGCTGCACCCGATCGTTGACGCCCTGGGTCTCGCGGAAGTCGTCGGCGACCACCGAGATCACCGGGTAGCCGGCGTCGTGGAACACCTCGACCACATCGGTCAGGTAGTACTCGCCCTGGGCGTTCTCAGGGCTCAGGCGGCGCAGCGCCGGCGCCAGGACCCCCCGGCGGAAGCAGTAGATCGACGTGCAGATCTCATCGATCGCCCGCTCGTCATCGGTGGCGTCGCCGTGCTCCACCACCCGGTGCACCCGACCGTCGCGACTGCGCACGATGCGTCCGTAGCCGGTCGGGTCCGGCACGCGGGCCGTCAGCAGCGTGCAGGCGGCGTCGGCCGCTCGATGGGCGGACACCAGCTGGGCGATGGTCTCGGGCCGCAGCAGCGGGGTGTCCCCCGGCAGCACGATGACGTCGGCGTCGTCGTCGAGCTCGTCGTCGGGGTAGGCCGTGAGGCCGACCGACACGGCGTCGCCCGTGCCCCGCTGCACGTGTTGCTCCACGAAGTCGAGCAGCAGGCCCGGGCCGTCCTCCTCGAGCTTCTTCGTCACGCGCTCGGCGCCGTGGCCGACGACGACGACGGCGCGCTTGACGTCGCAGTCGCTCAAGGCGTCGAGCACGTACAAGAGCATGGCCTTGCCGCAGAGCAGGTGCAGGGGCTTGGGGCGCGTCGAGCGCATCCGCGTGCCCTCGCCGGCCGCCAGGACCATCGCCGACAGGGGTCGATCAGGCATGGGTGTTGTTCTACCAGGCCCACCGCAGCGAGGCTGCTAGGCTCACCGGGCTTTCGGGGGTGATGTAATTGGCAACATGCGAGGTTTTGGTCCTCGTCTTAGGGGTTCGAGTCCTCTCCCCCGAGCGCAGCGAACATCGGTGACCTTGGCATGGCGGCCGGGAAGGGAGCACCCGAGTGGCCGAGGCGACAATTGGTCGGGCGAGCAGTCGATCGCGTATCGACCGGCTGCTCGAATTGGATGACGGACGACGGGCGGGCGTCGCGCTCTACGGCGACCCCGACGGCGCGCCCGTGTTCATGTTCCACGGCACGCCCGCATCACGCATCACGTTCTCCTTCCTGCACGATCGCGCCGCCGAGCGCGGCGTGTGCATCGTGGCGCCCGACCGACCGGGCATCGGTCTCTCGGACGACCTGCCCAACCGCGGCATCCTCGACTACCCCGACGACGTCGCCGCCATCGCCGACGCGCTGGGGCACGCCACGTTCGCCGTGGCCGGCTGGTCGCTCGGCTCGGCGTACGCGCTGGCCTGCGCCGACCGGCTGGGCGAGCGCGTCAGCTCGGTCGCGGTCATCTCGGGCATGGGCCCGCTCGATGCCGAGGGCTCACTCGAGGGGTTCGGGCGCACCGAACGGGAGGCGCTGCGGCTGACGCACGTGGCGCCGTGGCTGATGAAGCCGTTCTACCGAGCGCTGTGCACGGCGGTGCGCACCCGACCCGACCTGGCGCTGCGCGCCATCCGGCACTCGCTCGGGACGGGTGATCGCGACCAGCTCGGCGACGACGATCCGCGCAAGCTCACCGCGTTCCTCGTCGAGGCGTGCCGCCAGGGGCCGCGCGGCATCGTGCTGGACTTCCGGCTGTACACGTTCCCGTGGGGCTTCGGGCTCGCCGGCATCGACGTGCCCGTGCACGTGTTCCACGGCGACGACGACAAGACCATCCCCGCCCGCCACGCGCAGCTCATCGCCGACGCCATTCCCGGCTCGACCCTCACGATGTGGCCCGGCGAGGGCCACCTGGGGTTCTGGCGTCACGCGGACGCGGTGCTCGACGCCATCACCTGAGCCGCCGCCCGTTCGTCGTTTCGCATCGGTGCGGCGCCGGTTGCTAGGTTGCCCGACGCCATGGGATCTCTGATCAAGAAGCGCCGCAAGCGCATGCGCAAGAAGAAGCACAAGAAGATGCTCAAGCGCACCCGTTTCCAGCGTCGCGCGCAGGGCAAGTAGCCACCACGACCCGTCCGGGTCCTGCGAACGCCCCTTCGACGAACCAAGTCGACCCGCTTCCGGCCAGCCGTGGCCGCACGCCTGCGATCTCGTGCAGCCGGTCGCGCCACGCCGCCAGGCGGGGCTCGACGGCCAGCGCCGCCGGTTCGAGGTCGTTGCCGTGGTCGCCCGTCGGGCCACCGAGCTCGTCCCACGCTCGGTAGACCGCCGGCGTCGAGCACCCGAAGGGCGGGGTGAGCAACGTGAGCGTCCGGCGCTCCGGCGCCAACGGGTCGACCACCTCGCCGATGCCGCGCACCCGGGCGCGGCCACCCACGACGCAGAACGGCACGTCGGCGCCGAGGCGCGCCGCCGCCTCGAGGTCCCCGTGCCCTGCCCAGCGCAGGACGGCGGCCGCATCGGCAGACCCGCCACCGAGGCCGGCGCCCGACGGGATGCGCTTGGTCAGCCGCACCGCCGCCTGGCGGTCGACCAGCCGGAGGGCCCGGTTGACCAGGTTGTCGGCGTCGACCGGCACCGCCAGGCCGTGCCCCGCCTCGTCGACGACGGCCAGCCCGGTCCCGTCGCGCAGCTCCACCGTGTCGCACAGGTCGAGCTCGACCATCTCGGCATCGATCAGGTGGTAGCCGTCGGCGCGCACGCCCGTCACCCGTAGGGACAGCGTCAGCTTGGCCGGGGCCACGACCGTCGCCGGCAGCGTGCCGGGGCCGCCGACGCTCACGACGGCGCGCCGCCCGGACCGACGGCATCGGCGAGCCGCCCCCACGCCACCACGTCGAGCTGCTCGGGACGCGCCTCGGGGGCCACCTCGGCCATGACGAACTGGTCCGGGGTGACGCGGCCGGCCAGCGAGCGCCGCAGCATCTTGCGCCGTTGCGAGAAGGCGGCGCGCACGAGCGAGAACAGCACCTCCGGGTCGGCGGCGACGGCCGGCGCCCGCCGCCGCACGATGCGCACCAACGCCGAGTCGACGCGAGGTTGGGGCACGAACACGGTGCGGGGCACGGCGCCGACCAGCTCGGCCGTCGCCCAGTACGCCACCTTCACCGACGGGACGCCGTAGACCTTCGATCCGGCCGGGGCCGCCAGGCGCTCGGCCACCTCCGTCTGCACCATGACGAGCATGGTCGCCACCTGTGGCACGCCGTCGAGCACGTCGAGCAGCAGCGGCGTGGCCACGTTGTACGGCAGGTTGGCGACGAGCGCCCACCGGTCGCCCCCGGCCAGCACGGCGTCCCAGTCGAGTGCCATGGCGTCACCCTCGACCACGGTCACGCCCGAGCCGTCGAGCACCTCGGTCAGCACCGGCACCAGGTGCCGATCCTTCTCGACGGCGACGATCGATGCGCCGGTCTCGACGAGCGCCGCGGTCAGGCTGCCGAGGCCGGCGCCGATCTCCACGACGTGGTCGCCGGCGCCGACGGCCGCGAGCCGGGCGATGCGCCGCACCGTGTTGGGGTCGGCGACGAAGTTCTGCCCCAGGGCGCGGCTGGGTGCCAGGTCGTGGGCGGCCAGCAACTCCCGGACGCGGCCGGCGCCGTCGGCGGTGACCATCACCCCTCGTCGGGCAGGCGATAGAAGGTCGTGGCGTTGGCCCAGGTGGCAGCGGCCAGCTCGTCGACCGGCACACCCATGGTGTCGGCCACGGAGGCCCCGACCGCCGTCACGAGCGCCGGGCGGTTCTTGCGTCCCCGTTGCCCCTCGGGTGCCAGATAGGGGCTGTCGGTCTCGACCAGGACTCGATCGAGCGGGCAGAGGCGAGCCGCAGCACGCACGTCGCCGGCGGAACCGAACGTGGCGATGCCCGAGAACGAGAGCCACAGGCCGAGCTCGAGGGCCCGGGTGGCCTCGTCGGGTCCGCCGGTGAAGCAGTGCAGCACGGCTCGGCGAGGCCGTACCTCGTCGAGGATGGCGAAGGTGTCGTCCCAGGCGTCGCGGGTGTGGATGACCACCGGCAGGTCCCGTGCGTCGGCGACGGCGAGCTGCGCCCGGAACGCCACCTGCTGCGCGTCGCGGGGCGAGTGCTCGTAGTAGTAGTCCAGCCCGCACTCGCCTACGGCGACCACCCGCTCGTCGTCGAGGAGCGCCTCGATCGCCGACAGGTCGACGGTGCCGTCCGGAGCCGTCACGTCGGTGGCGTCGTGCGGGTGCACGCCGGCCGTCGCCCACACGGCGCCGTAGGTGTGCGCCCGCAGGCGCGCCGCCTGCGAGGACGCCACGTCGGTGCCGACGTCGACCAGCCGAGCGACCTCCGCCACCGACGCCTCCTCAACGAGCGCCGCCGCGGCGTCGGCGTCGTCCGGCAGGTGGCAGTGGTGATCGATCCAGCGCATCGGCTCAGGCCTCGGGCAGCGAGATGCGCGGGAACAGCGGCGCGCCCTTCTCGACGGGGAGCCCGCCCGGGTAGCCCCCCCACGGTGCGACCTCGGCGAGCGGGCGGTCGGCCGGGCCGCCGGCGAGCCCGATGCGGCGCCACACCTCGGCGGTCGTGTTCGGGATGGCGGGGGATGCCAGCACGGCGACGAGCCGCAGCACCTCGAGCGCGTCGCCGAGGACGGCCTCGACCGCCGGGCCCGGGTCCATCTTCCAGGGCTCGTGCGCCTCGAGGTGGGCGTTCGCCTCGCGCAGCAGGCGCCACGTCGCCTCGAGCGCCACCGACGGCGCCACCGCCGCCCACGCCGCCGACGTCTCGGCCACCACCTCGGCGGCGACCGCGGCGAGCGGGCTGTCGGGCGTGGGCGCCGGCCCGATGCCGTCGCACTTCTTGGCCACCACCGTGGCGACGCGCGCCAGCAGGTTGCCCAGGTTGTTGGCGAGGTCGGTGTTGTAGCGGGCGACCATCGCCTCGTAGGAGAAGTCGCCGTCGGGCCCGAACGTGGCGTCACGCAGGAAGTGGAAGCGGAAGCCGTCGACGCCGAAGTCCTCGACGAGGTCGGCCGGGAAGATCTGGTTGAGCCGGGTCTTGGACATCTTCTCGCCGCCGACGAGCAGGAAGCCGTGGACGTCGATCTCGTGCGGCGCCGCCTCACCCGCCGCCAGCAGCATCGCCGGCCAGTACACGCAGTGGAAGCGCAAGATGTCCTTGCCGATGATGTGGTGGACGTGCGGCCACCAGGCGGCGAACCGATCCGGGTCGGCGCCGTAGCCGACGGCGGTGGCGTAGTTGATGAGCGCGTCGTACCAGACGTAGAAGACGTGGTCGGGGTCCCACGGCACCGGGATGCCCCAGCTGATCGACGTGCGGCTGATCGACACGTCCTTGAGCCCCTGGCGGATCAGCCCCAACGCCTCGTTGCGCTTGCCGTCGGGGTGGATCGCCTCGGGCCGGGCCGTGTAGAGGTCGAGCAACGGCTGCTCGAAGGCCGAGAGCCGGAAGAACCAGTTCTCCTCCTCGAGCTCCTCGACCGGGCGGAGGTGGATCGGGCAGTCGGTCCCGTCGATCAGCTCGTCGGCCGTGTAGTACGCCTCGCAGGCCACGCAGTAGAGCCCGGCGTAGGTGTCCTTGTAGATGTGGCCGTTCTCGTAGCAGCGGGTGAGCAGCGTCTGCACGGCCGCGGCGTGGCGGGGCTCGGTGGTGCGGATGTAGTCGTCGTAGGAGATGTCGAGCAGGTCCCACGTCTCACGGAAGCGGGCGCTCGTGGCGTCGGCGTGCTCCTGCGGGGTGACGCCACGCTCCTCGGCGGCGCGCTGCACCTTCAGCCCGTGCTCGTCGGTGCCGGTGAGGAAGAACACCTCCTCGCCCAGGAGCCGGTGCCACCGCGCCAGCGCGTCTGCCGTGACCGTGGTGTAGGCGTGGCCGATGTGGGGGATGTCGTTGACGTAGTAGATGGGCGTCGTGACGTAGAAGCGCTGGTCGCTCACGGCGCAACCCTACTGGCGCACTGCGCGCGAGCTGCCACCCTCTTTCCAGCGCGCCAGCGTCCACACCAGGTCGCTCAGCCGGTTGAGGTAGGCGATGGCGAGCGAGTCGGTCAGACCGGTGGCGAGGGCGTCGCGCTCGGCACGGCGCACGACGGTTCGGGCGACGTCGAGGTGGGCCGCCAGCACCGTCTCACCCGGCACGACGAACTCCGTCGGCGGGTCGAACCGGTCCGAGATGTCGTCGATGAGCGCCTCGAGCTTGTCGACCATCTCCTGGGTGACGAGGCTCTGGCCCGGCGTGAGCTTGTCGCGGTTCGCCGGGTCGGTGGCGAGCTCGGCCATCAGCACCCACAGGTCGCGCTCGAGGTCCAGCAGGATGTCGCCCAGCTCGCCGTGGCCGGCCGCCGCGGCGCGGGCCACCCCCAGCGCCGCCTGCGCTTCGTCGACCGACCCGTAGGCGGTCGGCAGCGCCGAGTCCTTGCGGACCCGACCGCCGTAGAGGAGCCCGGTCGTGCCGTCGTCGCCCTTGCGCGTGTAGATCTTCACGGGCGCCGAGGCTAACGGGCGCTCGCATCATCAGTCGCCGGACGGCGGACCGCATCATCAGTCGCCGGACGGCGGACCATGTCCTTGAGCACGTCCGGTACGGGCCGTACGTCTGCGGCCACCTCGTGCCCGGCGGCCACGACGAAGGCGGCGAGGTACCACATGATGAGCGCACCGCCCAGGCCGTAGAGCTCGGTGCCGAAGGCGGCGGCCAGCAGCGTCAGGGCGGCGCCGAGGCGCAGCACGTGGGCATCGATCCAGTGATCGACCGAGCGCGCCAGCGCGTACTGCCCGACGACCACGCCGACGAGGGCCACCGCCGCCCACACCGGCGTGAACAGCGCCACGCCCACGAGCACAGGCCCCGCCGCCACCACCAGCCCCACGCCGGGGACGAAGCTCCACAGCGCGAACCACAGCGCGATCACCGTGCCCGCCGGCCAGCCGGCGACCTGGGCCACGACGTTGACCACGACGCCGACCACGATGGCGCGCAGGATCAGCAGGCCCGTGTAGCGCGACGTGCGGCTGTAGGCGCCCCGCAACGCGTCCCACGCCTGATCGCGCGCCGGTCCGCGCAGCACCTGCGCCAGCCCGGCGCGCACCATCCGCTCACCGGACACCAACAGCAGCACGACGAGGAAGAACACAGCCAACAGGCCACCGGCGTTGGAGGTGACCGCCTCGACGGCATCGATCGTGTCGCCGCCGCCGAGGTACAGCGGGAGGCCGTCGAAGAAGGTGCGGACCTTGTCGCTGAGCGCGAACTCGGTGGCGACCTCGCCGTACTGCGACGACCCTTCGTACTCCTCGGCGATCTGCACCGCCTCGGCCCGCAGCGCGCTCACCTGGACGGCGACCTCGCTCAGCCCCCGCCACACGACCAGCGCGCCGAACGCGGTGGCGAGCACCAGCACGATCCCGATGGCGGCGGCGCGCGGGACGAACCGCTGGAGACGCAGCACGGCCGGCGTCAGCATCGCCGCCAGCACGGCGGCGACCGCGATCCACCACAGGGGCGTCTCGGCGGCGCGGGCGAGGCCGATCAGCAGGGCCGCCGCGGCGACGGCGAGCAACCCGCGCACCACGGACCACGTGGTCAGCCGGACGGTGCGGTGTGGCGCTGCGGCCATCCCCGGGGGCTCCGGCATGCCTCGGTACAGTACCGACGATGCCTTCGACGCACGGTGATGCTCCTGCCGTCGTCGACCTCTCCCTCCAGACCGTGCTGGTGGCGATCGGCACCATCTGCGTGCTCGGCCTCGGCCTGCGGGTGATCTCGGCGGCGCCCGTCACCACCCAGCTGGTCGTGCTCGGCGTCTTGTTCAGCCTGGCGCTCGATCCGGTGGTGGAACGTCTCGAGCGCCCGCTGCGCGGCCGACGCGGTCTGGCGGTCGCGGTGCTGTGCGGGTTGATCGTCGCCGGCATCGTGGCGCTGATCGTGCTGTTCGGCCCGGCGACGGTCACCCAGGCCCAGTCCTTCCAGGAGGACCTGCCCCAGGTGCTCGACCAGCTCACGAGCATCCCCCTGATCGGGCCGATCCTCGCCGACAACGACGTGCCGGCGAAGATCCAGGAGTGGCTGTCGAACCTGCCCAAGGAGCTCGGCGGCAACACCGAGGTCGTCACGGACGCCGCCGGCGCCGTGACCAGCGCCGTGATCGTGGTGCTGGCCATGGTCCTGGTCCTGCTGGCGTTCCTCATCGAAGGACCGCTGCTGGTCGGCCGCGTGCAGCGGGCGCTGCCCGACGCCGTGACCGCCCGAGTCACGCGTCTCGGCCGGATCACCAAGGACGTGGTCGGCCGCTACTTCGCCGGCTCGCTCGTCCTGGCGATCCTGCAGGGCCTCCAGGTGCTCGTCACCGGCTTGATCCTCAACGTGCCGCTCACCCCGTTGCTGGCCTTGTGGGCGGGCATGTGGAACCTGGTGCCCCAGATCGGTGGCGCCATCGGCGGCATCAGCTTCGTGGCGGTGGCCTTCACCGTCAGCCCCACCGTCGGTGTGGTCGCCGGCGTGATCTACGTCGTGTACCTGCTGTTCGCCAACAACGTGCTGCTCCCGGTCATCATCGGTCGGTCGGTCGACATCAGCCCGTTCACCACCATGGTGGCGGCCATCACCGGGTTCGCCGTCGGCGGCATCATCGGCGCCATCTTGGCGGCGCCGATCGCCGGAGCCGCCAAGGCCATGTACTTCGAGCTGCGACCAGATGCGCCCCGGGCCGCTACGGCCGACGGCGGCACGGCGGTCGAGTCCGACGAGACTCCTGCCGCGCCTTGACCCGTTGCAGAGCCGCCGGGTTCATCGAGCTGCGCCTGACCACCACGAACGACCCGGCAACCAGCTTCGAGAACGGACGGCCGCACCGGTAGCCTTGCCGGTCTATGACCGAGACGTTCCTCGATGCCGTCCGCGACCGGGTGGTCATCTACGACGGGGCCATGGGCACCTGCCTGCAAGCCCGTGATCTGACCGCCGACGACTTCGGCGGCCCCGACCTGGAGGGGTGCAACGAGCTGCTCGTCGTCACCCGGCCCGATGTCATCGCCGACATCCACGCCGAGTACTTCGCCGTCGGCTGCGACATCGTCGAGACCAACACCTTCGGCGCCAACGCCATCCCGCTCGGCGAGTACGGCATCGCCGAGCGCACCCACGAGCTGAACCTGGCCGCCGCCCGCATCGCCCGGCAGGTCGCCGACGACCACTCGACGCCGGACCGTCCCCGCTGGGTCGCCGGCTCGATCGGACCGGGCACCAAGTTCGCCTCGATGGGCGGCATCACCTACGCCGAGCTGCGCGACATCTACGAGGTGCAGGCGCGCGGCCTCATCGAGGGCGGCGTCGACGTGCTGCTCATCGAGACGCAGTTCGACCTGCTCGGCATCAAGGCCACGATCGCCGGTTGCCGACGAGCGATGGCGGCGCTCGGGACCGAGGTGCCGCTCCAGGTGCAGGTCACCATCGAGACGGTCGGCACGATGCTGCCGGGCACCGAGATCGGCGCCGCGCTGGCGGCGATCGATCCGCTGCACCCCGATGTGTTCGGCCTGAACTGCGCCACCGGACCGGCCGAGATGCAAGAGCACCTCCGGTACCTGTCCCAGCACGCCCGCATGCCCGTGTCGGTGCTGCCCAACGCCGGCCTGCCGTCGGTGGTCGACGGGGCCATGCACTACGACCTGACGCCCGAGCAGCTCGCCGACTACCACGAGCGGCACGTCACCGAGCTCGGCATCAACGTCATCGGCGGCTGCTGCGGCACGACCCCCGAGCACCTGCGCGCCGTCGTGGAGCGCTGCGCCGGGAGCACCCCCGCCACGCGCCAGCCGGTCCACGAGGCCGGGGCCACGTCGATCTACTCCTTCGTCCCGTTCCACCAGGACGCCTCGTTCCTCATCATCGGGGAGCGCACGAACGCCAACGGCTCGAAGAAGTTCCGCGAGTCCATGCTCGAGGCCGACTGGGACACCTGCGTGCAGATGGCCAAGGACCAGATCCGCGAGGGCGCCCACGTCCTCGACGTCTGCGTCGACTACGTCGGTCGGCCCGGCGCCGCCGACATGGACGAGGTGGCCCGCCGGTTCACGACGGCATCGACCGCCCCGCTGGTGCTCGACTCCACCGAGCCCGACGTGCTCGAGGCCGGGCTGCAATGGCTCGGCGGTCGCGCCATCCTCAACTCGGCCAACCTCGAGGACGGCGAGGCGCCGGGCTCTCGGATGGACAAGGTCTTCACGTTGGCCCGCGAGTACGGCGCCGCGGTGATCTGCCTGCTCATCGACGAGGAAGGCCAGGCGCGCGACGTCGAGTGGAAGCTGCGCGTGGCGCACCGGCTGCACGACATCGCCACGCAGCGCTACGGCCTCGAGCCGGGCGATCTGATCTTCGACGCCCTGACGTTCCCCCTCTCCACTGGCGACGACGACCTGCGCGGCGACGCCATGGCGACGATCGACGCCATCCGCCGCATCAAGGCCGAGCTCCCCGGGGTGTACACCACCCTCGGCGTGTCGAACGTGAGCTTCGGGCTGAGCCCCGCGGCGCGCCACGTCCTGAACTCGGTGTTCCTCCACGAGTGCGTGGCCGCCGGACTCGACTCGGCCATCGTCCACGCCGCCCGCATCATGCCGCTGGCGAAGATCCCCGAAGACCAGCGCCAGGTGTGCGAGGACCTCATCTACGACCGCCGCCGCCCGGCACAGGACGGCGAGCCCGCCTACGACCCGCTCGCCACCCTGCTCGACGTGTTCGCCGACGTCACCGTCGCCGTCGCCGAGAAGGAAGACCGCTCGGGCTGGCCCGTGAGCGACCGCCTGTCCGCCCGGATCATCGACGGTGACCGCGACGGCCTCGAGGCCGATCTCGACCAGGCCATGGCCGAGGGCATCGCCCCGCTCGAGATCATCAACGACGTGCTGCTCAGCGGCATGAAGGTCGTCGGCGACCGCTTCGGCTCGGGCGAGATGCAGCTCCCGTTCGTGCTCCAGTCCGCCGAGACGATGAAGACGGCGGTGGCCTACCTCGAGCCGCACATGGACAAGGACGACAGCGGGGGCAAGGGCCGCATCGTGCTGGCCACGGTGAAGGGCGACGTCCACGACATCGGCAAGAACCTCGTGGACATCATCCTCACCAACAACGGCTACGAGGTGCACAACCTCGGCATCAAGATCGGCATCGCCGAGATGATCGAGAAGGCCGAGGAGGTGCGGGCCGACGCCATCGGCATGAGCGGCCTGCTGGTCAAGAGCACCCTGATCATGAAGGACAACCTCGGCGAGCTGAACGACCGGGGCCGGTCGGACATCCCGGTGCTGTTGGGCGGCGCCGCCCTGACCCGCACCTACGTCGAGCGCGACATGCGCGAGGTGTACGACGGCCGCGTGTTCTACGGCAAGGACGCCTTCGAGGGCCTGCACGTGATGGACCGCCTCGGCGAGCTTCGCCGCACGGGCGAGGACGATCCCGACTGGGGCCGCGTCCCGACCGAGGGGCGCATCCCGCGCCGTGAGGCGTCCACCGACGCCGACGACGTCGAGCTGCCGCCGCGTTCACCCGAGGTGGTCACCGACAACCCGCTGTTCCCGGCGCCGTTCTGGGGCTCGCAGGTCGTGAAGGGCCTGGCCCTCGACGACATCGCCGCCTACGTCAACGAGACCGCGCTGTTCCGCAACCAGTGGCAGTTCCGTCCCGAGGGCGGCGAGTCCGACGAGGAGTTCAAGGACCGCATCCGGCCGCAGCTGCGCGAGCAGCTCGCCGGCGCCAAGAGCGAGGGGCTGCTGGTCCCCGCCGTCGTCTACGGGTACTTCCCCGCCAACAGCGACGGCCAGGACCTGATCATCTGGACCGACGAGACCCGCTCGGCCGAGCGCATGCGGTTCCACTACCCGCGCCAGCGCAAGGCGCCGTTCCTGTGCATCGCCGACTTCTTCCGCCCGGTCGACAGCGGCGAGACCGACGTGGCCGCCTTCCACATCGTCACGATGGGGGCCAAGGTCTCCGAGCGCACGGCCGAGCTCTTCGCCGCCGACAAGTACCAGGACTACCTGCTGCTGCACGGCCTCGGCGTCGAGATGGCCGAAGCGCTCGCCGAGTACTGGCACCACCGGATCCGCACCGAGTGGGGCTACGTCGACGAGGACGGCCCGAGCTTGGCCGGGCTGTTCCGCCAGCAGTACCGCGGCGGCCGCTACTCGTGGGGCTACCCGGCCTGCCCCGACCTCGAGGACAACCAGAAGGTCGCCGAGCTGCTCGACGCCGGGCGCCTCGGCATCGAGGTGTCCGAGGAGACGGGCTTCCAGTACCAGCCCGAGCAGACGACGTCGGCCATCATCTGCCACCACCCCCAGGCGAAGTACTTCGTCGCACGCTGAGGGACGCGGGCTCAGAGACGGTCGAGGATCTTCGCCTTCTTGGCGTCGAACTCGGAGCGGTCGATGAGGCCTTCGTCGAGCATCGTCGCCAACGCCCGCAACCGATCCAGCGCGTCGACCGGGTCGTACCGTGGCGCCGGGGCCGTGGAGGCCGGCGGGGTGGCCGAGACCGGCTTGGGCTGCGCCGCCACAGGCTTGGCCGGCACCGGCTTCGCAGGGACGGGCTTAGCCGCAACGGGCTTGGCCGGCACCGGCTTCGCAGGGACGGGCTTGGCCGCAGCGGGCGTTGCAGGAGTCGGCTTGGCCGGGGCCGGCTTGGGGGCCACCGGGGCCGCGGGCGCGGCGGACACGGCCGGCGGGGACGTCGTCAGGTCGATGTCGCCCTTGAGCGAACCGAGCCGGGCCAGCAGGTCCGGGGCCCGGTTGGCGAGGGCCTGGGTGCGCACGGCGAGATCCTGTTGCGCCGCCACCGCGCGACTCACCACCTGATCCGTCACAGGACCGTCGTCGAAGTACCCGACACCGACCGATGCGGCACCTGCCACCGCTGCCTCCTCATCATCCGCCATGCTCACGTCACCGTTCCCGGTGCGCCCCTCGATTTCGACGACATGCTTCCGACCCCTCGCTGGCGTGCCTCCGGCAGCACACGCCCGAATCCGTCAACATGCCGTCGCGCCGCTCGAGCGTCCCGCACCGCTCCTGACTGTATTCCGCCTGGTTGCATCCTGTCTCGACCCGACGGAGTCACCCCCGGACCGTGGTACGAAGTTCGGCCGGTTCGCCATCGGACTTGAACAAAAAGTGGGTCGTTCGACCTATGGCAGGGGCCGAACGGCCTAGGCGCCAGGGCCGGTCAGCTCCGCAGCAGGGCCCGCGCCACCAGATCGGTGCCGAACGCCGTCAGGATCGCCAGGTACAGCAGGCCGGTCGCCGCCATCACGGCCGAGTACTGCCGCTCGCGCAACGCCAGGCGTGTCGTGATGAGCAGACCGAGCGTCGTCACGGCGCACGCAGCCCAGAACCACCCCAACATCCCGCCGTAGCTGTCGTCGATGTCGCCGACGAACACCGACACCATGCCCGTCGGCACGAGCAGCAACGCGATCTCGGGGATCGTCAGGTTCGTCGACCACCGCACCAGCTCGAGCAACGGCGCTCGCGGCAGCCCCGGCTGCACCAGGTACCAGTGCCCGAGCAACATGGCGTCGGTGACGGCGCCGAGGAAGAGCGCGCCGACGACGAACCGGGCGACCGTGAGCGGCACCTGGTCCCCCGCCGCCACGGCTGCCGCCACGACGCCGACCATGCCGACGATCGGCGCCACGACGTCGAGCACAGGCGGGAATTCCTTGGCGGTGGCGTCCTTGGCCGCCGGCGCCCGATCGATGCCCGTCATGGCGGCGACGCGCTCGGAACGGGCGTCGGCCAGCGCCGTCTGGCCCGCCACGCCCGCCCCGCGCCGCACGATCGACACGGCCAGCGCCACGCCCGATGCCAGCACCACCACGGCGGAGGCCGCCTCGCGCACGGGGACGGTGTCGATCACCACCAGCCCGACGTACAGCGCGCCGAGGGCCATCAGGCCGTAGGTGCTGCGCATCAGCCAGCCATAGCCGAGCCCGACCTCACGCCGGCGGGTCGTGACCCACAAGAACGCCAGGCCACCCGTCGCCCACTGCAGCAGGAAGGTGGCTGCGTCCAGACTGGTCACGGCCGGCGAGGATACGGCCGGTGAGGGTGCCGGAACCACCTGCGCCACTAGGGTTGCCGAGTCATGCCCCGACGACTGTGGAGCACCATGTACCGCCGACGGACCGCCGCTGCGGCCCTCCTGGCCGCCACCCTGCTCGCCGCCTGCAGCACCGAGACGCGCGTCGACGAAGGCGCCGGAGGTACGACGCCGTCGAGCCGGGTCGTCGACGCACCCGGCACGACCGTCGGCACGACCGTGGGCACGACGCCCGACGACGAGCTCGTGCTGGGCCTGCTGGTACCGCGATCGGGCCAGCTCGCCGAGCTCGAGGACGCCCTGGTGGCACCGACCGAGCTGGCTGTGCGCCAGATCAACGACGCCGGCGGGGTGGACGGACGCGAGGTGCGCCTCGTCGTGGCCGACGACGGCTCCGACCCCGACGTCGCTCGCACGTCGCTCGACGAGCTCATCGAGGGCGGGGCGCACGCCGTCATCGGCCCCGCCTCGTCGACGACGACTCGCGGCATCATCGACGAGATCCGCGCCGGCGGCATCCCGGTGTGCTCCGGCTCGGCCTACGCCGCCGATCTCGACGAGGCCCGGACGGACGGGCTGCTGTTCCGCACGGCGCCGCCCGACGAGCTGCAGGCCGAGGCGCTGGCTGGACAGATCCAGGCGGACGGCCGCACGAACGTCGCCATCCTCACCCGCGACGACAGCTACGGCGACATCATGGGCGACCTCGTCCACGAGGCGCTGGGCAACGCCGGGGTCCCGGTGAACATCATCGTGCCCCACGACCCGGGCGGCATCGGCGCCAAGGAGTCGGTGGCGCAGGCCCTCCAGATCTCCCCCGACGCCGTGGTCATCGTCGGGTTCGCCACCGACGGCGAGGCGGTGGTGCGCGAGCTCGTCGCTGCCGGCCAGGGACCGACGACCATCGGCGTCTACGGGACGGACGGTCTGCGCAACGCCGGGTTCGCCGCCGCCGTCGACGCCGACCCGTCCAAGGTCGCCGGTCTCAGCGGCGTGGCGCCCAACCCGGCACCCACCGGGGTGACCTCGCCCTTCAACGAGGCGTTCGCAGCGGTGCAGGTCGACGGCGCCGCCGTCGACCCCGTGTTCTCGGCGCACTACTGGGACTGCACCAACCTGCTCGCACTCGCCGCCCTGCAAGCCGGCTCCACCGACCCCACGGCCATGCGCGACGCCTTCGCCGCGAGCTTCGCCGGCGACACCGACTGCAACGACTTCGCCACGTGCGCCGCGGCCCTCGCCGACGGCACGACCATCCACTACCGCGGCGCCTCGAGCACGTTCGACGACTGGGATGGCACCCAGCCCGGCCACGGCGCCTACCTCGAGTGGTCGTACCTGCCCGACGGCACGCTGGTCACCGAGACCACCCAGATCGACGTCTGAGCTTCCGCCCTCCGTCGCCGTCGGGGGCCCGGACGCCGGAGCGGACGCTCAGACGGGAACGGCGCCTGCCGCCGCCTGACGAGCGTGGTAGCTCGAGCGGGTCAACGGGCTCGCCTCGACGTGGGGCAGACCCAGCGAGTCCTCACCGATGCGCTTGAGCTCGGTCAGCTCGTCGGGCGTCCACCAGCGGGCCACGGGCAGGTGCGCCGCCGTCGGTCGCAGGTACTGGCCGATCGTGACGATGTCGACGCCGACGGCGCGCAGGTCGGCCATGGCGCTCACCACCTCGTCGGACGTCTCGCCGAGCCCGACCATCAACCCGGACTTGGTGACCAACCCGGCGGCGCGAGCCCGGGCCAGCACGGCGAGGCTGCGGGCATAGTCGGCCGATGGCCGCACCGCCCGCTGCAGGCGGGCCACCGTCTCGAGGTTGTGGTTCACCACGTCGGGGCGTGCCGCGAAGATGACGTCGAGGGCATCGGCGTCGCCCTTGCAGTCCGGGATGAGCACCTCGACCCGCGTGTCGGGGCACCGAGCCCGCACGGCGTCGATGGTGCGGGCGAAGGCGTCGGCGCCCCCGTCGGCCAGGTCGTCGCGCGCCACGGCGGTGATGACGGCGAACGCCAGGCCGAGCTGGTCGACCGCCTCGGCGACCCGGGCCGCCTCGGTCGGGTCGAGCGGCCCCGGCTTGCGGGTGTCGACCAGGCAGAACCCGCACGCCCGGGTGCAGCGCTCACCGTTGATCATGAACGTCGCCGTGCCGTCGTCCCAGCACTCCGAGATGTTCGGGCAGCCCGCCTCCTCGCACACCGTCGTGAGGCGCAGCGCCTCGACGGTGCGTCGGGTGGCGCCGAAGCCCGCAGTCGTCCGCAACGGCGCCCGCAGCCAGTCGGGCTTGCGCTCGCGGGCCCCGAGGCCGCCGTGGACGCCGGCAGCGTCGAGGCGGGCGGCGCGGCGCGGCGTCGTCTCGCCGGAGCGTCGCCGGGCGTTCGTCGTGAGGTGCACCGGCGTGGCCCCGTCGAGGGCGACGCCGTCGATCACGGCGGTGCGCTCGACGATCCGAGGCAGCGATCCACCCGGCGGCAGGTGCACCGCCGCCGCAGCGACGACGGCGTCGACGACGTCGGCCATCGCCACGTCGAGCCCCTCGGCGGCGAGCGAGGTCACCGCCTTGTCGGGGATCCCGCAGGGCACGATGTAGGAGAAGTACGCCAGGTCGGGGGCGACGTTGAGGGCGAAGCCGTGCATGGATCGCCCGCGCGTCAGGCGCACGCCGATGGCTGCGAGCTTGCGCGGCGCGTCGCTGCCGGGGGCCACCCACACCCCCGGGTAGTCGGCGAGGCGACCGACGTCGGTGAGACCGAGGGCCGTGACGGCGTCGATCACCACCTGCTCGACGGCGCGCACGTAGGCCACCGTGTCGGCCATGCCCCCACCCCGCTTGCCGGGCACCCGCAGCACCGGATAGCCGACGAGCTGGCCCGGCCCGTGGTAGGTGACGTCGCCGCCGCGGTCGGTCTCGACGAGCGCCGCACCGACGCTGGCGGGATCGACGAGGACGTGCTGGGGATCCGCCCGCACCCCCAAGGTGTACGTGTGCGGGTGCTCGAGCAGCAGCAGGTGGTCCTGATCCCCTGCGTGCAGCCCGGTCTGGAGCGCGTGGGCGTCGGCGTAGGGCACGGTGCCCAGCCACCGGACGCGCAGCGGGTCCACCTCGCTCAGAGCTCCGCCGCCCAGTCGCGCGTCTCGAGGATCTGCTTGACGTGCGACAAGAAGGCGCCGGCATACGAACCGTCGAAGGCCCGATGGTCCCAGGCGAGGGCCAGCATGCCCACCGAGTGGATGGCGATCGCCTCGCCGCCGTCGCCGTCGATGACGACGACCGGCTTGCGGGTGATGGCGTCGGTCGAGAGGATCCCGACCTGGGGCTGGTTGATGATCGGCAGCACGATGGCCGTGCCGAACGAACCGTTGTTCGTGATGGTGAACGTCCCACCGGTGATCTCGTCGATCGACAGGCGCTTCGTGCGGGCCCGGCCGGAGAGGTCGACGATCTCACGGGCGATGGCGCGCAGCCGCTTCGACTCGGCGTCGCGCACGACGGGGGCGAGCAGCCCCTCGAAGTCGAGGTCGACGGCGATGCCGAGGTGCACGGCCGGCTCCACGACGAGCTCGTCGGCACCGACGGTGGCGTTGAGGTGCGGGAACTCCTCCAGCGCGTCGATCACAGCGCGGGCGATGAACGGCAGGTACGTGAGCGAGAAGCCTTCCTCGGCCTTCCAGGTATCGCGCACCGTGCGCCGCACGCGCTCGACGTTCTCGTAGTCGACCTCGATCACCGAGTAGGCGTGCGGTGACGTCTGCTTGGACAGCGTCATGTGCTCGGCCGTGCGCCGCCGGATGTTCGTGAACGGCACGACCGTCGGCGGGCGGGCCGGCGCGCCACCCTCGGTCGTCGCCGGTGCCGGTGCCGGCGCAGGCGCCGGTGGCGCTCCGCCGACCGGGGCGGTGATCGCCGTGGCGCCGGTGGCGCGGATGTGCCGCTCGACGTCGGCACGGGTGATGCGCCCGCCCGGTCCCGTGGCCTCGACGGCCGCCGGGTCGACGGCGTGCTCGCGCAGCAG
>JAGQTE010000260.1 GCA_020439175.1 Acidimicrobiales bacterium
CGAGGCTACCGGCCCGTCGTGGCGGCCCGATAGCCTCCCGGCGATGTTGTCGCTGCCACGCCCTGCGCACGCCGAGCTGATCGGCCACGCCTATGACGGCATGCCGCTCGAGGCGTGCGGTCTGCTGTCGGGCGATGCGGCCACGGGCGTCGCCGACCGCTTCTACCCGTGTGGCAACGCCGCGGCGAGCTCGAAGCTCTACACCATCGAGCCCAAGGACCACCTGCGGGCCGACCGCGACGCCGAGGATCGCGGCGTCGAGATCATCGGGGTCGTGCACAGCCACACCCACACCGACGCCTACCCGTCACCCACCGATGTGGCGCAGGCGCCCGATCCTTCGTGGCACTACGTCATCGTGTCGCTGCGCGACGAGGCGCCGGTCGTGAGGTCGTACCGCATCGTCGACGGCACCATCACCGAAGAGCCGATCACCCTGACCGACTGACCGGTCGGCCTTGCGCCCGGGAATGTCGTGGGCTGTGGCGCTGTTCCGGCCAGCGAGTACGATTGTCTACCAGTTCGGTCGGCTTTTGATCGGTCCGGGCTGCTGGGAGGCCCCATGGCCCTCATCCTCGAACCCGACACCGCACGAGTCCGCCCCGTGAGCATCCACACCTCGATCCTCGACATGATCGGCAACACGCCGATGCTCGACGTCTCCTCGTTGGGGACCAACCCGAACGTGCGGGTGCTGGTCAAGGTCGAAGGCGTGAACCCGGCGGGGTCGATCAAGGACCGCATCGCCCGTCAGATGGTGCTCGAGGCCGAGGCCGACGGCACCCTCACGCCCGGGCGCACGATCATCGAGCCGTCCTCGGGCAACACGGGCATCGCCCTGGCGATGATCGCCCGCATCAAGGGCTACCCGATCAAGATCGTCATGCCCGAGAACGTGTCGATCGAGCGCCGGCAGCTGCTCGAGGTCTTCGGTGCCGAGATCATCGTCACGCCGGGCAACGAGGGTTCGAACGGGGCCGTGAAGGTGGCGCGCCAGCTCGCCGACGAGCATCCCGAGTGGGCGTTCCTGTACCAGTACGCCAACGAGGCGAACCCCCGTGCGCACTACGAGACGACGGGCCCGGAGATCTGGCGGGACGTCCCCGAGATCACGCACTTCGTCGCCGGTCTCGGCACGTCGGGCACGCTGCTGGGCGTCGGCACGTACCTCAAGGAGCGCAACCCCGACGTGCAGGTCCTCGCCATCGAGCCACCCCTCGGCGAGCTCGTCGAAGGCCTGCGCAACCTCGACGAGGGCTACATCCCCCCGGTGTACGAGAAGTGGGGCGGCCCGGAGCTGCTCGACGGCAAGCGCATCGTGCGGCCCCGCGAGTCGATCGAGTGGACCCGCCGCCTCGCCGAGGAGGCCGGCTTCTTCGCCGGCATCTCGACCGGCGCCGCCGCGGCCGGCGCCTTCCGGGTCGCCGAGAAGCTCGACGCCGGCGTGGTGGTCTTCGTCTCGGCCGACGGCGGGTGGAAGTACCTGTCGACGGGGGCCTGGACCGACCCCATCGACGACGTCGTCGCCAAGGCCGAGAAGACCATCTACTTCTGAGCTGCCAAGGCCACGACCGCCACGAAGGCCACTGTGCTCAGCGCCCTGCGGCGACCTCGGCGCCGGGATCGCCGGCGGTGGGTGTGGTGCCGGGGGAGGACGGGTCGCTCGGATCGGGCTCGGGTTCTGGCGGTGGTGCCGGCGAGGCGTAGACCGTCACGGGCGAGCCGGGCGTGACCTGAGCGAGCTGTTGCTGGTCGGCGACGCTCATCCGCACGCAGCCGTTGGAGATGCGCGCACCGACCCCGGCGAACGCCCACTCGGAGTTGATGGGCCCGTGGATCGCCATGATGGCGTCGGGGAAGCCGTCATAGCTCTGCAGCGTCTCCGAGTGACCCGAGGTGACCATGACGAACGGGCCGTACGCCGCGTTCGGCGGGTTCTGGAAGTGCGTGACGAAGAACTCGCCGATGGCCGTCGGCGTGTAGTCGGTGCCGATGCCGACGTGGGTGTCGAGCAGCAGGACGCCTTCCTTGTAGAGCTGCAGCTTCGCCCGCGTGACGTCGATCTCGATGTGCCACGGCGACATGCCCAGCGTGACGTCGCTCTTGCGCACCCAGGCGCTCGAGCTGTTCGGTCGGTACGGCGTGCCCACCCGGATCCACTCGCCGCGCTCCTCGCGCACGGGAAGCGTCGTGGGGATGTCGTAGTAGGTGTTGGCGACCATCATCGACGGGGCCCCGCCCGGTGCGCTGTAGCCCTGCACCGTCCCTTTGGGCACGGCGGTCGTGGTCCACGCGGCCGGGGGTGGGCGGAAGAAGGCCGTCGACGAGGTGGTCGGGACGACCGTCGTCGTCGGCGCTGCCGTCGAGGTGGTGGTCGTCGTCGCCGGCGGAGCAGCGACCGGGGTGTCCTCGGATCGGCTGATCAGCACCACCGCAGCCATGACGACGGCCGCCAGCGCCAGCGCGCCGATCGCGGGCCACAGCCGGCGCGGCGGCCGGTCCGACCGTTCGACCGGGGGCGCGTCCGTCGCCGAGTCGCCGTTGCCTGCGCCCTTCGGTTCGACGTCGTCGGCCATGGCCTGCGCTTCCCCCTGACGGGCGCCGCCCCCGACGCGCCGTCGTGGGTGCACAGCCTAGGGACCTGGCCTGCTCGCGCGTCGCGGCCATGGCGCTCGCGTACCCGGTGGGGTATGAGGCACGAGCTGGTAGGGTGCCCGCATGGAGTTCCCCGATGAGGTCACCGAAGACGTCCGCAAGCGCCTGCGCCGCATCGCCGGCCAGGTCGCCGGCATCGAGCGGATGCTCGACGAGGGTCGCGAGTGCCGCGACATCGTCACCCAGGTCTCGGCGGCGACCAAGGCGTTGGAGCAGGTCGGGTTCAAGCTGGTGTCGGCCGGCCTCGTGTACTGCATCAACGACCCGGAACGGGCAGAGGCCGAGGGCTACCCGCTCGAAGAGGTCGAGAAGATGTTCCTCCGCCTGGCCTGACGGCGGTACGACTGCGAGGCTGGTCGCCCGAGCTCGACCGCCGGGTCCCCGCCATGCTCCCTCGCCATCCCGTCCTCGCCCCGCTGTGCACGTGCGTCGCCCTCGCCCTCGCGTCGGTGGCGGCCGTCGGTTGCGGTGGTGCCGAGCGCACCAACAGCGCG
>JAGQTE010000261.1 GCA_020439175.1 Acidimicrobiales bacterium
GCGGTATCCGAGGCGCTGCGCCATGCGGATGCGGTGGTGGCAGGCGAGGCCGAAGCGGTGTTCGCCGACGTCCTCGCCGACGCACTCGGCGGCGGCCTGGCCCGCCTGTATCGGGGCGAGTGGCAGGACATGGACACCGTGCCGCACGTCGCCGAGTTCGCCGATCTGGCGGCGCACCGCAGCTATCGCTTCTCGCCGCTGCAGTCGTATCAGGCCACGCGTGGCTGCCGGTTCAACTGCGACTTCTGCTCGGTGATCCGCATCAACGGCCGGCGTCAGCGTCACGTCGACCCGCAGCGGGTCGTCGAGGAGATCCGTCTGTTGACGTGCCTGCCACCGCGCCTGCCCGGTCCGATGCCGCTCTACCTGCTCGACGACGACCTCGCCGCCGACCGCGAGTACCTGGCGGCGTTCTGCGAGGCGCTCATCGCCGCCGACCTGCCCGTGACGTGGGGAGCGCAGGCCTCGATCGGCATCGCTCGCGATCCCGAGCTGGTCGAGCTCGCCGCCCGCGCCGGGATGGACGGGGTGTTCATCGGCTTCGAGAGCCTGTCGCGCGACAGCCTCGTGGAGGCCAACAAGAAGAACCGACCGCACGAGTACGCCGAGCTCGTCGCCCGCTTGCACGCCCACAACATCACGGTGCGGGGCGGTCTGGTGCTGGGCTTCGACAGCGACGGCCCCGATGTGTTCGCGGCGTCGGCTGAGGAGGCGGATCGCATCGGCATCGATGTGCTGCACTTCACGGTGTTGACGCCGTTGCCGGGCACGGCGCTGTTCGCCCGCCTCTACGACGACGGTCGGATCACGGACCTGAACTGGGCGAACTACGACGTGTACCACCCGGTGTTCGAGCCGGCCCGGATGTCGCAGGCCCAGCTGGCCGAGGGGCTGGTGACCGCCTACCAGACCTTCTACGGCCGATCGAAGCGGGTCCGCCGGTTCGCCTGGGGGGTGCGCCATCAGCAGCTGAAGGCGGCGGCCGCCGCCGCGATGAACAACGCCATGTTCGCCAGGGCGTTCCGGGAGGTCGTGCCGCCGAGCGAGATGGCCTTCGAGGCCGACCCCGGCGACGTCGAGCAGATCGCAGCGGCGAGCCGCGTCGAGGCCAACGATGCGATCGACGAGGCGGTTCGCCAAGCCGGGTTCGCGCCGCCGTCGGCACCGATCGTCGTCGACCAGCCCGTGGCGCCCCCGATGCGCCGCTCGGCCTCCTGAGCGTTGTCCGGCCGCCAGAGCGCGGCGTGCAGGCTCAGGCGGTGGGCGCCACGCTGGCGAGCACGTCGAGCAGCCACGCCTCGACCGGCGCCTTCGTGACGCCGAGCGCCGTGAGCGGCCCCGGGGTGTCCGCCTCGAGCTCGAGCAGCCCGAGCAGCATGTGCTCCGTGCCGATGTAGTTGTGCCCGAGGCGCAACGCCTCCCGATAGGCGAGCTCGAGCGCCTTGCGGGCCTCGAGGTCGTAGGGGATGAGCTCGGGCACGTCGCCGCCGGCCGGCTCGGGCACGGCGGCGAGCGCGGCGGCGCGGACCGCGTCGAGGTCGCACCCCTGCGCCTCGAGGCTCCGCCAGGCGAACGCCTGCGGTTCGCTCAGCAGGCCGAGCAGCAGGTGCGCGGGGGCGATGGTGGCGCTGGCGGTGGCGCGCGCTTCGTCGTGGGCGGCGACGATGGTGTTGCGGGCCCGCGTGGTGAACCGGCTGAAGCCGTCGTCGGTGTCGCTGGACGTCGGGGCGGCGCCCGGGTCCTTGGGAAGGAAGCGCTTGCGGGCCGCCTGCTTCGTCACGCCCATGCTCTGGCCGATCTCGGTCCACGAGGCGCCCGAGCGGCGGGCCTGGTCGACGAAGTGGCCGATCAGATGGTCGGCGACGTCGTCGAGGTGCTGGGCCGCCAGCATGGCGTCGCGCAGCTGGTCGAGCACGTCGTCGTTGACCTTGACGATGGCCTCGATGAGGTCGTCGAGCCGCACGGTGGTGAGCTGTCGGGGCGTCGGGGCGTCGGTTGCCATAGCGACAACCCTAGGTTGTCGGTGGCCACTCGTCAACCTCAGGTTGTCGATTGGGAGAACGAGCCGTCAGTCCGTTGCCAGCTCGTCCTCGGCGCCGAGCAGTGCCAGGCCCGGCAGTGCGTCGTGGTCGACGAAGATCTGCGACGCCGGGGTGGCGCCGCTGAGGGCGTCGGCGGCGAGCACGACCGACGCACCGGTGTAGGTGGTCTTCTCGTCCCCGGGGAAGTGGACCTCCTGGGGGAAGACGATGCCGGTGTAGTAGTGGCCGTCGTCGGCCCGCAGGTTCTGGGCCCAGCGGAACAGCCCGAGCGCCGTGTCGCGGTCGCCGACCGAGAGGTAGGCGAACAGGCACTCGCACGTCTCCGCCGCCGTCACCCAGGGGCGGTCGCTGACGCAGCGCACGCCGCGCCCCTCGACGATGAAGGTCTCCCGGCGGTCGTCGAGTCGGGCCAGGCCTTCCTTGTCCCGCAGGACGCCGGCCAGCACCGGGTAGTACCAGTCCATGGCCCACCGGTGCTTGGGGGCGAAGGCGTCGGGCAGCTCGCCGCGGCAGTGGGCGGCGACGACGTGGTCCAGCCGGGCGATGGCGAGCTCCCAGTCCGGCCGCTCGTGGCCCAGCGCCTCGGCCAGCGCCAGGGCGCAGCGCAGCGAGTGGCACATCGACGCCGAGCCGGTCAGCAGCGCGAACGACCACGGCGTCCCGTCGGCGTGGCGGGCCCAGATGATCTCGCCGCGCGGGGTCTGCAGGTCGAGCACGAAGGCCACGGCCCGATCGACCACCGGCCACATCGTGTCGGCGAAGCCGCGGTCGCCGTAGAGCACCCAGTGGTGCCACACGCCGGCGGCGATGTAGGCGATCGTGTTGGCGTCGAGCTTGTCCTGCTCGATGCCGTCCTCGAGGTAGTACTGGTGCCAGGACCCGTCCTCGCGCTGGATGTCGGCCAGCCAGCCGTAGGCCCGCTCGGCCTCGGCGCGCCGGCCACCGACGGCCATGGCCATCGCCGCCTCGACGTGGTTCCAGGGGTCGGCGTGGCCGCCGGGGAACCACGGCACCATCCCGTTGGGCAGCTGCCACGACGCGATGGCGTCGACGGTCGCCGCCACGTCCGCAGCGCTCAGCACGCCGGGCACGGACGGGATGGTCGCGTCAGACACGGGCGGCCTCGCGCTGGTCGGCGTCGCTGCGCTCCGGTGCCACGGTGACGGGCTTGGTGGCGTAGACGACCAGGCTCTTGCCGAGCACGGGGTTGAGCACCTTCTCGGTGGTGCGGGTCACGATGGGCGCCTTGGCGATGTCCCAGACCAGCACCTTGTTGTAGAGCTTCACCAGGGGGAAGTCGTCGTTGCGGGGGCCGACGGCGCACTTGAGCCACCAGTACGGGGTGTGCAGCGCGTGCGCCTTGTGCGACGCGTCGGGCTCCAGCCCGCTGCCCGCCATCTTCTGGCGCAGCAGCGACTCGGTGTAGATGCGCAC
>JAGQTE010000262.1 GCA_020439175.1 Acidimicrobiales bacterium
CGCTCCGGGCCGGTGCGCCGGTCGATGACGATGTCGACGCCGTCGGGGCGGTCGAACGACGGCTTGACGGTGATGTTGGCGAGCACCTTGCCGGACTGGTAGGCGCCGCCGCGGTCCTTCTGGCAGACGATGGCGAGGTGCCCTTCGACGCCCCTGGCCGGCGACACCTTCGTCTGCAGCTCGAGGGCGATGCCGGACACGGCCGCCTTCTTGCGCTGCGACCCGATGGGGCCTTTGGCGTGGCCTTCGACGTTCTTGGGGACGTGGTCGATGAGTAGCACGGCGGGGCCGAGGTCGGCGAGGTAGCGGGGCACCTTGCGGAACCATCGGGCGACCTCGTCGTCTTGGTCCTTGACGGCGTCGTTGGCGAGGGCTTCGCCGGTGGAGTCGATGACGACGAGGTCGCAGGCGTCGGTGCGGATCAGCTCGGCGAGGTACTCGGCGGCGTCGAGGTTCCACGGTGCGACGGGGTTGACGTAGCGGAACCGCCACGTCAGGGCGTCACGGTCGCAGCCGAGGGCGATCATCCGGTTGAGCACGGCGGGGGCGTAGTCCTCGAAGTCGATGTAGAGGGCGCGGCCGCCGTCGGCGATGACCTGGGCGGCTGCGAGCATGGCGATCCACGACTTCCCGCCGCCGGATTCGCCGAACAGGGTGTTGACGCGGCCCCGGTAGAGCAGGGCGTCGCCGTCGGCGAGGTGGAGCAGTTCGGGGCGTGGCGGGTCGTAGTCGTCGGCGAGGACGGCCCCGACGTCGGTCTGGCGCCAGCCGTGGTCGGCTTCGGGTAGCGCCGGCTCGGGGGCGTCTCCGAGGGTGGAGAGCAGGTCGGCGATGTCGGTGGTGTCCTGCACGCTTCGCAGCGACGCGGCTGCGGCGGCGTGGTCGCCTCCGAAGTGCCGGGCGGCGTAGTAGCCGAACCGGGTGTAGGTCTCGTCCTGGGTGAGCCGCCACACCTCGCCGGTGCCGGGGTCGGCGCCCATCCACGACGACGTGAACACCTTGAGCACGTCGGAGCCCTTGTAGTAGAGCGTCGCCGATGTGTGCGGGGTGAAGTCCCGCTCGCCGGGCATCGGTGGCCTCGACCACAGCTCGTAGGGTTCGCCGCTGGTGCGTTCGGTGCGGGTGCCGAGGTAGGTGGCGCCGTCGGCTTCGAGGAGCTCGGGCCAGGTGATGTTGGCGGCGAAGGTGTCGCCGGGGCGTGGCGGGCCGTCGTAGGCGACGGTGGGCCGGTCTCGCCGCATCTTGGCCCGGTCGGAGGTGTCGACGGTCAGCAGGTCGATGAGCCATTGCGGGGCTTGTGCCAGCGGGGTGTCGTCGGGGTGGCTGGAGGCTTCCCAGTCGTAGGCGGGCCCGGACGGGTGCAGGGTGGGTGGGGCGAGGACTTGGCCGCCTTCGCCTCGGACGTCGAGGCCGGGGCCGAGCCTGCCGGCCTGGTCGTTGCGGATCTCGACGCCGTCGGGCCAGGCGAAGTAGAGGTGTCGGCCGCCGGAGCCGGTGAGGACTTCGACGGTGTCGGGGAGCGGGCCGTGTTCGGCTTCGAGGTCGGCGAGGGTGTCGTCGCCGTTCTTGCCCGGCCCGGTGTCGATGTCGAGCACCCAGAGCCCGGAGCGTTGTCCGGTGGCGATGCCGACGCCGTAGTCGGGGAAGGTGGTGCCCCACCAGAGCTTGACGTGCTGCGGGTCGGTGGTGGCTTGTTCCTGCCATGCGGTGAGGGGTGGGCGTTTCTCGCCGGGGATGATGGGCAGGACTCGCCAGCCTCGGGCGGCGTAGTCGAGGGCGGCGTCGAGGGGGGTCACGCGGCGTCTCCGAACATCTCGGTCTGTCGTTCTGTTGTGGTGCGTTGCGTCGTCTTGGCGGCGTGGCCACTGTCGAACACGCGCCAGCGGGCGAGGCGCAGGTAGTCGGCGGACAGGTCGACGTGGACGCCGTAGCGGCCGAGCGCCCTGGCGACCATCGCCACTGTGCCGGTGCCGCCGAACGGGTCGAGCACGACGGCCGGGCGGGTGGGTGCGTCGGGTGTCGGGCAGGCGCAGGCGTAGCCGGTGATCGTGTGCACCCGCTGCCCGTTGTCCATCTGCCGTGGAGGTCCTGCGAGCGCAGCGTCAGACCGGGCGCCACCATGCCTGCCGATCCTGCCCCGGCCGTCAGGGACGTGTTCGGACGTGGCCACCGGCCGCCGGCCTTCGCCGCATTCGACGCAGATGCCGGGCGGCGACCATCCGAGGATGAGCCGGCGCGGCCACTCCTGCGGGAAGGCGGCGAAGTGGTCGATGCTCCACACGTCGCACGGCTGGCCTGCGGCGTGGCGTGTCTCGGCGTAGCGCCACAGCCGCCGTAGCCCGTCGCTGTCGCCCCACACGGGCCGGGTGCCCCACGGCTGCCCGTCGACGAACGTCGGCACGCTCAGCGGCTCGGATGGGATCGTCCAGACGCTGCCGGGGAGCTTGCCTAGGGGGTTCGGTGCGTCGTATTGGTTGTTTAGCGCCCGGCCGTTGCCGGTGGCCGATCGCTTCCTGATGCTAATCCCAGCCGCTTGCGTCCCATGAGGGTGCATCTGCGGCTCGCGCACCTCGTCTACCGCCGAGTAGTACCGCGGCGACTTCGTGAAGTGGAACCACTGTTCGTGGGAGCGGCGCACCCGGTCGGTGACCGACTCGGGGAGTCCGTTCGGTTTCGACCACACGATTTCGGCCCGCAGGATCAGGTCGAGGTCGTCGATGCAGCCGATGGCGTAGCGCCACGGCAGGCCCATCAGGGACTTGTTCGGAACGTCGGCCTTCACGCGTGGCGCCTTGGCGGGCTGTCGGTCATGGACTCGATTAGAGAACTTGAACGCGCCATCGGTGCCGGAACCCGCTTGGCGTCGTTTCACGTTGACCGGGCTATCTGGCGAGTACCCACCGCCGCCCGCGTACTTGTCTCCGAGATTTACCCAGAGAGACCCGGACGGCTTGAGCACCCGTTTGCATTCCGCCGTCACGGCCCACAGCGCCGCCAGGAACTCGGCCGGCGTCGCCTCCGAGCCGATCTGGCCGTCGTAGTGCTCGCCGCCGTCCGTGTAG
>JAGQTE010000263.1 GCA_020439175.1 Acidimicrobiales bacterium
GCCGGGCCGGGAACGTCTCGGCGAGCAGCTTGGCGCCCGAGGCGTTGGCGACGCGGCTGGCGGCGTCGAGGCCGTCGGTGCGCAGGACCGAGCCGCCGACGAACAGCGCCGCCGGTTCGCCCGAGCGCAGCACGTCGGCCACTGCCCGGATCGTGTCGTCGGCGACGGTGGCGCGCGCCGGCGGGGCCACGGGTGCGGCGACGACGCCGCCGTCGAGCCAGCTCACGTCGGCGGGCAGGATCAGCGTCGCCACCTGTCCGGGCGGCCCCATCGCCGCCGCCACGGCCTCGGCGGCGTCGGCGCCCACCTCGTCGGGCTTGGCCGACCAGCGGATCCACGAGCTGACGTTGCGGGCGACGGTTTCGATGTCGGACTCGAGCTGGGCGTCGTACTGCTTGTGGTACGTGGCGTGGTCGCCGACGATGTTGACGATCGGCACCTGGCCCTTGCGGGCGTTGTGCAGGTTGGCGAGGCCGTTGCCGAGGCCCGGTCCGAGGTGCAGCAGCACGCCGGCAGGCTTGTCCGCCATGCGGGCGTAGCCGTCGGCGGCGCCGGTGGCGACACCCTCGAACAGGGCGAGCACGCCGCGCATCTCGGGCACGCTGTCGAGGGCGGCGACGAAGTGCATCTCCGACGTGCCGGGGTTCATGAAGCACACGTCGACGCCGGCGTCGACGAGGGTGCGGATGAGGGCCTGTGCGCCGTTCATGGAAGGGGTCTCCCGTCGATCAGTCGAAGACGTTGCCGGGATTGAGGATCCCGTTGGGGTCGAAGGCGGCCTTGATGCGCCGCATGAGCTCGATCTTGGTGGGGTCCTCGAGCTCGAGGAAGTACTGCTTCTTCTCGGTGCCGAGGCCGTGCTCGCCCGAGATGGCGCCGCCGAGCTCCATGCCCGCCGAGAACAGCGCCTTCATCACCTGGCCGCGCACCTCGGGGTCGGACTGGAACACGCCCATGTGCACGTTGCCGTCGCCGGCGTGCCCGCAGCCGGCGATCCAGGCGCCGTGCTCGGTGGCGATGGCCGACACCTTCTCCATGAACGCCGGGATCGACGCCCGGGGCACGACCACGTCGACGACGTCATCGGCGCCGTTGGCCTTGGCCACCCAGAACGCCTTCTCGCGGGCGTCGATCAGCTGGGCAGCGGCGTTGGACGGCAGCACGTACACGTCGATGGCGCCGAGCTCGGCGAGGTGCTCGGCCACGGCGGCCACGTCGGCGTCGAGGCGGTCCTCGTGCTGCGATTCGAGGGCGACCACGAGGTAGGCCAGCGCGGCGTCGCGCACGTCGTCGGGGATGCCGAGGTCCAGGCCGACGAAGCTGCACGTCGCCGCCATCGTCAACATGTCGATGTACTCGAGGATGAGCGGGCCGACGCCCGATGCCACGATCTGCGGCACGGCGGTGGTGACCTGCTCCAGGGTGGCGAACGGCGCCAGGACCGTCGCCCCGTGCTTGGCCCGCGGGTACAGGCGCAGCGTGGCCTCGGTGGTGATGGCCAGGGTGCCCTCGGACCCGACGATGAGCTGGGTGAGGTCGTAGCCGGTCGAGACCTTGACGATCTTGCCGCCGGTGCGGATGACCTCGCCGGTGGCGAGGACGGCCTCGAGGCCGAGCACGTGGTGGCGGGTCACGCCGTACTTGACGGCGCGCATGCCGCCGGCGTTCGTGTTGACGTTGCCGCCGAGGCTGGCCGAGTACTCGCCGGGGAACACCTGGTAGACGAGGCCGAGCGGGGCGAGGGCCTCGTCGAGCTCGTCGAGCTGCACACCGGGCTGCACGACGGCGACGAAGTTCTCGGTGTCGATCTCGAGGATGCGGTTCATCCGCTCGAAGCTGACGACCACCCCGTCGGGCCGGGCGATCGCCGCGCCGGACAGCCCCGTGCCGGCACCGCGCGCCGTCAGCGGGATGCCGTGCTCGTTGGCGAGGCGGGCGATGGCGGCCACGTCGTCGGTGCTCGACGGCTTGACGACGGCGGCGGGCACCACCGGCGCCGCCGTCAGCGCCTCGTCGTGGGTGTAGTCCTCGTTGATGTCGCCGGCCTCGACGGCGTCGGGGCCGAGCAGGTCGACGAACAGGTCGGCGATGGCAGACATCTGCGGGACTGTAGCAACGGGTGAGCAACGCTCACTTTGGGAGCGGCGCGATGGGATCGCTCGCCACCTCCGGGCGGTGCAGGGTCCGTCGGTCGGAGGCGTCGGGGATGCGGTGCACCGGGTGCAGCGGGGCGCCGGGGATGACCCGGCCGCGCAGGTGCGCCGGAGGCTCGTCGGGCGCCGGCGCCGACTCCTCGGTCACGTCGGCCAGATCGACGTCGTCGGCCAGTGCGCCGGCCACGCGGTCGTGGTCGGGGTCCCACGCCTCGGCCACACCGACCAGCGTGGTCAGCGCGGCGTAGCCGGCCTGGATGATCGCCTGGTCGGTGTCGCTCGGCGGCTGGTAGTCGGTGGCGATCAGCTCGAGCTCCAGCCCGATCGTCTCCCCGGGGTCGAGCTTGCTGCCCGACGTCTGGCGACCCTGCTCGGTGACGGCGAAGCGCACCGAGCCGAACGGGGCGAGGCGGGCCCAGCGGATGCCGAGGACCTCGTCGAAGGGCAGCGCCGGCACGTTGAGGTTCAGCACCGTGCGGTCGGGGGCGTCCTCGAGCATGGGCAGCACGTCGACCGCCAGCCGGGCGGCGGTGTCCCACTGCCACGGCTCGGCCCACGCCACGCTCACCGCCAGGCCCGACACGCCGAAGTTCTGGGCGGTCAGGCAGGCGCCGACGGTGCCCGAGTGCAGGATCGACCGGGCGGTGTTGGCGCCGGCGTTGATGCCCGAGACCACGTACCACGGCGGTGCCGTCGGCTCGAACGCCGGGTCGTGGAACCCGAGGTCGCCGAGGGCGCCGAGGCGGGCGGCCACGACGCAGAGCCCCGGCGGCCCGCCGATGGCGAACGCCGGGACGCCGGCGCAGCCCGGCACCTCGACCCGCTGCACCGAGATCGTGTCGTCGGTGCTGATCCGCCCGATCGAGGCGCCGGCGCCCGAGTAGTCCTGGTCGGGCGCGGCGATCACCACGTCGTGACCGGCGTCCGCCATGGCCGCGGCCAGCACGTGCAGGCCTTCCGATTCGATGCCGTCGTCGTTCGTCAGGAGCAAGCGCACGACCAGCAGTCTGGCGCGCCGGCGGCCGGACCGTGTCAACGCGATCGGGCGCTGGGGCGTCTGGTGGGGCGTGGAGTCGGTGCTGAGCGCGAGCATGACCGCAGCGGCGGGGGAGGACGACACGGTGGACCCGACGTCGGTGGAGCTCTCGGGCGACCTGCTCGAGCGTTGCTACCGGGAGCAGTACGGCGCCCTCGTGCGGCTCGCCGCCTACCTGGCGGACCGCGAGCACGCCGAGGAGGTCGTCCAGGACGCCTTCGTGCACGTCTTCGGGCGGGTGCGGCGCGTGCGTCCGGACCGGGTGGACGCCTACCTGCGGCGGGCGGTCGTCAACAGCGCCCGCAGCCATCTGCGCCGCCGCCAGGTGCGCCGGCGTGATGTCGCCCCCGACGCCTCAGCGGTGGCGCCGTCGGCCGAGACGGCGGCGTTGGCCAACGTCGGCCACGACGCCGTGCTCGACCGGGTGGCCCACCTGCCCCAGCGCCAACGCGAGGTGCTGCTGTTGCGCTTCGTCGCCGACTGCTCCGAGCAGCAGATCGCCGACGCGCTCGGCATCTCGACCGGCTCCGTCAAGACGCACGCCTCGCGCGGCCTCGCCGCGCTCGACGACCTCCGGGAGGAGGACCGATGACCGACGACGAGATCCTCACCTCGATCCGCACCCGCGCCGCGCTCCGCCGCCGCGCCCGCCTCGC
>JAGQTE010000264.1 GCA_020439175.1 Acidimicrobiales bacterium
GCACCAGCGGGGCGATCGCCTCCCGGTGGTCCGTCTCGACGGCGATGGTGGCCACGACCCCCGCCGCCGCCAGCCGTTCGTCCAGTTGGCGGCGGGCCGAGGTGCCGACCGGGGTCGTGATGAACGGGAGCCGTGCCAGGTCGGTCATCGTCACGCTCGGCGACCGTCCGACCGTCGAGCGACGATCGGACGGCACCAGCGCCACGTACTCCTGCTCGGCGAGCGGCACGGTGACGAGGTCCTCGGCAACCGGCAGCTCCGTGCAGCCGAGCTCGGCGGCGCCCTCACGCACCTGCCGCTCGACCGCTGCCGGGTCGTCGGGCTCGTGCAGGCGCACGGTGACCGCCGGATGGGCGGCGCGGAAGCGGCCGATCAGCTCGGCGAGCGGGTGCACGGCGAGCGTCGGCAGGCTCACCAGGTCCAGGTGCCCCGCCTCGAGCCCGGCCACGGCCGCCACCGCGGCGCGCGCCGTGGCGGCGTCGCGCAGGGCCGCCCGGGCGGGGGCGACGAGCGCTGCCCCGGCCGCCGACAGCTGCACCGTGCGCCCGACGCGATGGAACAGCTCGACACCCAGCTCCGCTTCGAGCGAGCGGATCGCCTGGGACAGCGTCGGCTGCGCCACCCCGATCGCCGCCGCAGCCCGGGTCATGCCGCCTTCGTCGACGACGGCGACCACGTAGGAGAGTTGACGCAGATCCATAGGTACAGCCTATGTGTTGTATTGACATGGTCGTCTTCCTCGATCGACGAGCCTGTGGTTGGGTCGAGGGCATGGATGCGCCGGCAACCCTCGCCCTCGTCGGACTCGGCGTCGGCGTGATCTACGGGACCTTCGGGGTGGGTTCCGCCTTTGCCACGCCGATCCTCTCGCTGCTGGGCGTGCCCGGCATGGCCGCCGTCGTCGGGCCACTCCCCGCCCTCCTGCCGGGGTCCGCCGCCGGGGCGTGGTCCTATGCCCGCCAGGGCAAGGTCGACTGGCAACTCGGCCGGCGCACGCTCGCCGGCGCCCTGCCGGCCGCCGTCGTCGGCGCCGCCGCCAGCCGCGTCGTCGGCGGCCCGGTCCTGCTGGTGCTCTCGGGCATCGTGCTGGCCGTCGTCGGCCTGCGCGTGCTGCGTCCCGGCCACGCCGTCGCCGCGGACCGAGCGGCGGCGCGGCGTGCCAGCCGGAGGTTCGTGGTGACCGCCGCCGCCGGCGTCGGCGCCGTCGCCGGCCTCCTCGCCAACGGTGGGGGCTTCCTGCTGGTGCCCCTGTTCCTGCTGGCGCTCGGCCTGGACATGCACGAGGCGGCCGGCACGAGCCTCGTCGTCGCCGTGGCGCTGACCACGCCGACCCTCGTCGTGCATGCGCTCGGCGGCGACGTCGACTGGGCGGTCGCCGCCGCCTTCGCCGCCGGCATGATCCCCGGCGCGCTGCTCGGCGCCCGAGCCACCCGGTCGCTCGACACCCACCGCCTCCAGCGCGCCTTCGGCATGTTGCTGGTCGGCTTCGCCGCCTGGTACCTCGTGCGCCAGACGATGGCGCTGATGGCCTGACGCCGCGGACGTCGCCCCACCCCACTCCCCTCCGGTGATCCACGCGCATTACCGTGGCGTCCTGCGCCCGGGGCCGGGCCACGTCGGAGGGGGACACCATGCCGCGTCGATCGATCCATGCACCCGCACGCGCCGGAGCGCTCGCGCTGGCGCTCGGCCTGGCGTTGGCCGGTTGCGCCGCGTCGGGTGACGGCGGTGGGAGCGGCGACGCAGCACCCACCACGGCCGCTCCGTCCGGCACGTCGGGCACGTCGGCACCGCCCGCTGCGGTGGCATCGGCCGGCTGCGGCACGAGCACGCAGGGAGCGGTCACCGAACAGGAGCGCACGCTGACCGTCGCCGACCAACCGCGCCGCTACCTGCTGACCGTGCCCGAGGCGCACGACGGCACCACCCCGCTGCCCGTCGTGTTCGACTTCCACGGGCTGATGGAGGGCGCCGAGGTCCACGCGGGCATGTCGCAGTACTCGGCCCTCGCCGCCGAGGAGGGCTTCGTGGCCGTGTTCCCGCACGGGACGGGAACCCCGATCCGCTGGAACGCCAACCCGCTCGCCACCACCAACGACGACCTCACGTACTTCGACGACGTGCGGGCACAGCTGGCCGCCGACCTGTGCATCGACGAGAGCCGCATCTACGCCACCGGCCTGTCCAACGGCGCCATGTTCACCTCGATCCTGCTCTGCCAGCGCGCCGACGTCCTGGCCGCCGCCGCACCCGTCGCCGGCATCACCGACGCCGAGGACTGCGACCCCGCCCGGCCCGTGCCGATCGTCGCCTACCACGGCACCGCCGACCCGATCCTGTTGTTCAACGGCGGTGTCGACACGTCCATGCTGGGCGGCGGCGACCCGAACGCCCCGACCACGACCGCACCGCCGGCAGACCTCGAGGGCGAGGGCTACCCCGCCGCCGTGGCGGCGTTCGCCGCCCGCAACGGCTGCGCCCCGGAACCGACCGACACCGAGGTCACCGCCGAGGTGATCCACCGCGTCTACGACTGCCCCGAGGGGGCCGACGTCGAGTTCTTCATCGTGCTCGGCGGTGGCCACTCCTGGCCCGGCTCGGCGTTCTCGAAGACGATCGGCAACATCGTCGGCCCCACGACCTTCGACATCGACGCCACGCGCGACGCCTGGGCGTTCATGTCCCAGTTCACCAACGCCTGATCAGGCCCCGGTGTAGACGGCTCGCGCCCGGAACCGCAGCGGGGCCTCCCCGTACTCCTCGAGCGCGTGGGCGATCCAGCCCGCCGTGCGGGCCACGGCGAAGATCGCGTCGGTGGCGCCGACCGGCATGTCGGTGGCCACGGCCAGCGCCGCCAGACCCAGGTCGATGTTCGCCACCCCGGCGCCGAGCTCGCTGCCGGCGGCCAGCACGGCATCGACCGTGGCCATGGCGCGACGCGGCGCGATCGTCGCCAGGCGCGCCAGCAACACGTCCAGGCGCGGATCGACGCCTCGGTACACGGCGTGGCCGAACCCGGGCACGCCGCCGCCTGCCTCGAGCTCGGCGGCGACGGACCGCTGGGCCGAGCCGCCGGCGTCGGCGTCGAGCAGGAGACGGTGCGCCGCC
>JAGQTE010000265.1 GCA_020439175.1 Acidimicrobiales bacterium
GATGCCGACGGCGAGCAGCATCCGGCGCGGCGCACCGCCGCTGCCCGGTGTGGCGGGGGGCGCCAACCGTGCCAGGTGCTCGTCGGCGACGTCCGCCGGGGGGTCGTTGACGAAGGCGCGCTGCAGATCGGCGAACACGGCGTCGAGCTCTCGCTCGCGCGGCACGCCGTCCTCGCGGACCGTTTCGCTCATGCCGTCCCCGCCTGTCCTCGCTCGTCCAAGGTGCGCGCCAACGACGCTACCGCGCGGCGCAGCAGCGCCTTCACCGCCGACTCCGGTTTGCCGACGATCTCGGCGATGTCGCGCACGGGCAGGTCGGCCAACGCCCGCAGCAGCAACACCGCACGCTGATCGGGCGTCAAGGCGTCGATGGCGTCGATGATCCCCAGCGATCGCAGCCGAGCCATGGCCTCGGTGTCGGTGCCGGTCAGGTCGATCATCCGCTCGCCCAACTCATCGGTCGGCACGGGGTCCTCGCGACGGCGCGCCGTTCGACGGAACCCGTCCATCAACCGCCGGTGGGCGATCGTCAGCAACCACGAGCGGAACTGCGGTTCGGTGCCGGCGAAGCGCCCGATGCTCGACAGCATCGACACGAACACCTCGGACGCGGCGTCTTCGGGCTCGGGTGCGCCGTTCGCCCGCAGGTAGCCGATCACGAGGCCTGCGGTGTCGCGGTAGATCCGTTCGACGGCGCGCGCGTCGCCCGCCTGCGCCGCTGCCAAGACCTCCGAGAATTCGTCGCCGATCGTCACGAAGCCAACCTCTTCCGGACGGGTGCCGCCCGGACGCCGCCGAACTTGGACAAGCTCGTACCTACGGTGATCGGCACGAGCCGACGATTCCTGACTTCTCGGTCAGGAAAACGGCCTGACCGGCACCGATGCGGCCAACGACCAGCGCACCCGGTGCGGCTCAGGAGAACAGCGAGAGGTCACCGATCGATTGCCCGCCGTCGACGACGTACTGGGCGCCCGTGACGTAGGCGGCCTCGTCCGACGCCAAGAACACGACCAGGTTCGACACGTCCTGCGGTGTGCCGAGCCTGCTGATCGGGAGGCGTCGGTAGAACGGCTCGAAGGCCTCGTCGGGGATGCCTTCGCCCGTCATCGGCGTGTTGACCCCACCGGGGTGCACGGAGTTGACCCGGATGCCGCGCGAACCGAGGTCGATGGCGGCGGCGCGGGTCAGCCCGGTGAGCCCCCACTTCGACGAGACGTAGGCCGCGGTGATCGGCGTCCCGATGATGCCGCTCACGCTCGAGATGTTCACCACGGACCCGCGGCCCGATCGGCTCAGCAGCTCGGTGGCGGCGTGGATGCCCAGGAACGGACCGACGAGGTTCACGTCCAGCACCTGCCGGAACTCGTCAGGCGGGGTCTCGTGCACGGCGTGGTAGCGCAGGATGCCGGCGTTGTTCACCAGCACGTCGAGGCCGCCGAAGGCCTGCTCGGCCCGGGACACGACCTCACCCCAGCTCCGCTCGGAGGTGACGTCGTGGTGCACGAACACGGCGGCGTCGCCGAGCTGGGCCGCGACCGCCTCGCCCAGGTCGTCGAGGACGTCGCTCAGCACGACCCGGGCCCCCTCGGCGACGAAGCGCCGGGCGTGGGACTCACCCATCCCCCGGGCGGCGCCGGTGACGAGCGCGACCTTGCCGGCGAGCCGGCCCGACCCGATGGACGGGTCAGGGCTTGGCGGCACCGACGATCCACATGGCGAAGAACTGCGAACCGCCGCCGTAGGCATGGCCGAGCGCCGTGCGGGCCCCGTCGATCTGATGCTCGCCCGCCTGGCCCCGCACCTGCATGGCGGCCTCGGCGAACCGCAGCATGCCGGAGGCGCCGATCGGGTTGGAGGACAGCACACCCCCCGAGCAGTTGACCGGCAGGTCGCCGTCCATCTGCGTGACCCCAGCCTCGACGAGCTGCCAGCCTTCGCCCTCGGCGCAGAACCCGAGGTTCTCCAGCCACATCGGCTCGAACCAGGAGAACGGCACGTACATCTCGACCACGTCGATCTCGCGCCGGGGGTCGCTGATCCCCGCCTGCCGGTAGACGTCCGCGGCACAGTCCTGGCCGCCTTGGGGGTTGACCTGGTCCCGACCGGCGAACATCGTCGGCTCGGACCGGAAGGCGGTGCCGTGCACCCACGCCGGCGGACGGCCGTCGGCTGCGGCGGCGTCGCCACCTGCCTCGTCGGTCAGCACCATGGCGCAGGCGCCGTCCGAGCTCGGGCACGTCTCGGAGAACCGGATCGGATCCCACAGCATCATCGAGTCCTTGACGGAGTCGAAGGTGATGTCGTGCTCGTGGAGGTGGGCGTAGGGGTTCTTGCAGGCGTTGAGCCGGTCCTTGACCGCCACCAGGATGCCGACGTGGTCCGGCGCCTTCGACCGGTGCATGTAGGCCCGGATGTGCGGCGCGAAGTACCCGCCCGCGCCGGCGTGCATCGGTGGCTGGAACGGGATGGGCAACGACAGCGCCCACATCGCCTCGGACTCAGACTGCTTCTCGAAGGCGACCGTGAGCACCTTCTTGTGGATCCCGGCGGCGATGAGGTCCTGCGCCACGATGGCGGTCGACCCGCCGACGGACCCGGCGGTGTGGACCCGGAACATCGGCTTGCCCACGGCGCCGAGGGCGTCGGCGAGGTAGAGCTCGGGCATCATCACGCCCTCGAAGAAGTCCGGGGCCTTGCCGATGACCACGGCGTCGATGTCCGCCCAGGTCATCCGGGCGTCGGCCAGCGCCCGCTCGGCCGCGGTGCGGACGAGCCCGGCGATGGACCCGTCGAAGATCGTGTCGTGCTTGGTCTGGCCGATGCCGACGACGGCGACGCGCTCAGCTCCCATCACTCCCCCTCCAGGACGCACACGAGGTTCTGCTGCAGGCAGGCGCCCGAGGTGGCGTGCGCCACGCCCCGGTCCGCCGTCCCGTCGATCACGCGCTGGGCGACTTCGCCCATGCGCACCAGACCGGCGGTCATCACCGGGTTGGCGCAGAGCGCGCCACCCGACGGGTTGATCGCCGTGTCGTCGCCGAGGCCGAGGGCTGCGGCGAGGATCAGCTCCTGATGGCTGAACGGCGCATGCAGCTCGGCCACGTCGATCGGGCCGTCGCCGACGCCCGCCTTGGCGGCGGCGATCGCCGTCGACGCCGACGTCGTCAGGTCCCGCACCCCGAGCATGTGCGGCTCGATGCGGTGGTCGATCCCGCGGATCCAGGCCGGTCGCTCGCACAGCTCCCGTGCCACGTCTCCGGCGGCGAGGACCACGGCGGCGGCGCCGTCGGTGATCGGTGCGCAGTCGTGGCGGCGGAGCGGATCGACGAACGGCTCGGTCGCCAGCACGTCGGCGGCGGCGAGATCGCCCTTGAGCTGGGCGTACGGGTTGTCCTGGGCGCTGCGCCAGGACCGGGCCGCCACCTCGGCCATCGCCTCGGTCGTCACGGTGCCGGTGTCGAGGGCGCTGCGCGCCTGGATGGCCGCCAGGCTCACGGGGTCGGCCCACAGCGGCTGGAGCGTGTACGGGTCCAGCTGACGGGTGAGCGCCCGGCGGATGTTGCCCGGCGACGACTTGCCGTAGCCGTAGATGAGGGCGATGTCCGCCTTGCCCATCTGCATCTTCACCCAAGCCTCGTACACGGCCCAGGCGGCGTCCATGTCGACGTGGCTCTCGGAGATCGGCGGCCAGGGCCCGACGGCGTCGAGCGTCAGCACGAAGCTGAACGCCATGCCGGCGAGGTAGTCGGCCGACCCCGAGCACACGAAGTCGATGCGGTCCTTGGTGATGCCCGCCTTGGCGATCGCGTCCACGACCACCGGCTGGAGCATCTCGACCTCGTTCTCCTGCTCGATCGCCCGGGCGTGATGCGTCTGGGCGAACGAGATGATCGCAATGTCGCGCATCACACGTTGTCCTTGTAGGTCTCGTAGTCGGCGTCGGGCTCGCCGTTGGGACGGAAGTACTTGATCGACTCCAGGGTCGGGCCCAGCTCCTCGTCGGGCACCCACACCGCCTCGACGCGCATGCCCATGTGCACCTGATCCGCCGGCACCTCCTGGATGAGGTGCATCAGTGGGATGTCGGTGCCGTCGAGCAGGATCAGCGCGCTCACGTACGGCAGCTCCATGACCTGGCCGTAGAACTGGACGTTCACGACACAGAACGAGGTGACGGTGCCGACGTGCGGCAGCTCGATCTCCTCCTCGGTGGGGACGCCGTCGGTGGGACACACCCCGCGCGGCGGCACGTAGACCTTGCGGCACACGGGGCACCGCTGGCCGACCAGACGCTTCTCGGCCACGGCGTTGAGGAATCGGCTCGTGGCCTTGCCGGCCATGAACACGTAGTCGAGGCGCGCCGGCGTGCGGATCCGTCGCACGGGCTCCGCCACGTCGCGCAGGCGATCGGGCAGGACGATGTCGCTCATCGGGCTCCCTCCGGCTCGAAGCAGGCGATGTCGAGGATCGAACCCTCACGTTCGTCGGCCCAGCGGGCACGCACCCGCATGCCGGTCGCCATGGCGGCGACGTCGCCGCCGGTGTCCACGGCGTGCAGCATCGGTACGTCGGCGCCGTCGAGTGTGATCAGCGCGAAGGCGAAGGGCCGGTCGAGCGGATGTCCGTCGAGGGGCTCGCGCACCCACGACCACGAGGCGACCACGCCGGCGTCGCCGACCTCGACGACCTCGGTCAGCGCCTCGGCGGTGTCGGGGTCGTACTCGACCGGCGGCACGATGACCCGCCCGTCCGCTGCCGTGCAGCCCACGATGAACCCTTCGCGCAGCGCCGTCATGAAGGCGCCGATCATCGGCCCGGTCGTGCGGCTGAACGGGTACTCGATCACGTTCGGCGCAACGAGCAGCTCCGGCTCGGCCATGGTCCCTCCCTGTTGGTCCCCGTGGGAATCCGACGAGGCGTCAGATTAGAACCAATTCTAGTTTTTGCCAACTCGCCATCCCGGCGGACATGGCCGAAAACGGCGAAATCGGTGTGGCGGCTCCGACAGGTCGGAGCGGCCACACCGATTTCGGTGCGGTGCGCGGGCTACAGGGTGATGACCGAGCGGATGACCTCGCCCTTGATCATCTTGTCGATGGCCTCGTTCACGTCGTCGAGCCCGATGCGGGCCGAGATCATGCCTTCGAGGTCGAGCTTGCCGGCCTTCCACAGCCGCAGCAGGCGGTGGAAGTCGCTGCGCACATCGGCCGAGCCGTAGTACGAGCCCTTGAGGGTGCGCTCCTGGAAGAACAGCTCGAACATGTTCAGCTCCACCGTGGCGGCGGCGTTGCCCACGCCGACGACGACGGCGGTGCCACCGCGGCGGGCGGCGTCGTAGGCGGCGCGCACCGTCTGGGGCAGGCCGATCGCCTCGAAGGCGTAGTCGAAGCCGCCCGCCATGCCGCACACCTCGGCCTGCACGGCGGCGAGGCCGTCGGGGCTGCAGGCGTGGGTGGCGCCGAAGCGCTTGGCCAGCTCCTGCTTGTCGGCGTTGAGGTCGACGGCGACGATGGCCGCCGCACCGGCGATCTGGCAGCCCTGGATGACCGACATGCCGACGCCGCCGCAGCCGAAGACCACGCAGGTGCTGCCGGGCTCGACCTTGGCGGTGTTGATGGCGGCCCCGACACCGGTCGTGACGCCGCAGCCGATCAGCGAGGCGATCTCGAACGGCACGTCCTTGTCGATGACGATGGCGGCCTCCTGCGGGAGGATCACCTCCTCGGCGAAGGTGCCCGTGCCGGCGAAGCCCCACACCGGCGACCCGCCCTGCACGAAGCGCGGGATGGCGGCGACGGCGAACTGGATCATCACGCACAGATGCGGCGACTTCTGGTCGACGCAGGCGACGCACTTGCCGCACGGCGGGGACCAGGCGACGACGACGTGGTCACCCACGGCGACGCCCGTGACGGCCGAGCCGATCTCGGTGACGACGCCGGCACCCTCGTGGCCGGGGACGAACGGCGCGCCCTGTGGCAGGTCGCCCTTCATGCCGTGCAGGTCGGAGTGGCACACGCCGGTGCACTTGATCTGGACCTTGACGTCGGTCGGGCCGAGCTCGACGAGCTCGATGTCGTCGACCACCTCGAGCGTCTCGTCTCCGAGGTTGCGGAGCACCGCTGCGCGCATGGAATCCCCCCTGGGCTTCGTGAGTTGTGGGACCCGGACGGTACCCGCCCCCGCCGCGGGGGGCGAACCCGGCGGTGTTGCCGGATGGCGGCGCCGCTCCTATCCTGCCCACGACCTGACGAGGCGTCAGAACGCGGGAGGGACTCATGAGCGACGACGTGCAGCTGGGCTTCTGGCGGATCGCCACGGCCAACCCGGACTGGGTGGCGGTGGTCGACCCGTCCGGCGACGAGCACACGGCCGGCGAGCTGCTCGCCGCCGCCAACCAGGTCAGCCACGGCCTCCGGGCCCTCGGCGTGAGCGCCGGGGACACGGTCGCCTGCGTGCTGCCGAACTCGTTCGAGTTCCTGGCGCTGTACTTCGGCGCCCTGCAGATCGGGTGCTACTTCACCCCGATCAACCACCACCTGGTCGGCACCGAGATCGCATACATCGTCAACGACTCCGACGCCAACGTCTTCGTCGGCAGCGGCGAGCACGCCGACGAGGTGGTCAAGGCGCTCGCCGAGATCGAGGGCATCGACGCCGACCATCTCTTCAGCATCGGCGACGTGCCCGGGATGCGTCCGCTCGCCGAGCTCACGGCGGGCCAGCCCGAGACGGCGCCCGAGGGCCGCACCGCCGGCGCACCCATGCACTACACGTCTGGCACCACCGGCAAGCCCAAGGGCGTGAAGCGGCCGCTCGTCGACATCGATCCGGACGACTTGGCGGCGCTCTACACCGGCTACCAGTCGATGTTCGGCATCGAGCCGTTCGACGACAACGTCCACATCACCGGCTCACCGCTGTACCACACGGCCGTGCTGCTGTGGACGGCCAACTCGCTGCACATGGGCCACAAGGTGGTGCTCATGGACCGCTGGACGCCGCAGGGCATGCTCGAGCGCATCGACGCCCATCGCGTGACCACGTCGCACATGGTGCCGACCCAGTTCCACCGCATGCTGGCGCTGCCCGAGGAGGTGCGCGCCGGGTTCGACTGCTCGTCGACTCGCTGCATGGTCCACGCCGCAGCGCCGTGCCCGCCCGAGATCAAGCGCCAGATGATCGACTGGTGGGGCGACGCCATCATGGAGTACTACGCCGCCACCGAGGGCGGCGGCACGATCATCACGGCGTCGGAGTGGCTCACGAAGCCGGGCAGCGTGGGCAAGGCGTGGGAGGGCTTCGAGGTCCGCGTCCACGACGACGAGACCGGCGAGTGGCTCGGCCCCAACGTCGAGGGCACCGTGTACATGAGCCTGGCCATGGCCGACTTCGAGTACAAGGGCGACAAGGCCAAGACCAACGACAATCGCAAGGACGGGTTCTTCACCGTCGGCGACTGGGGCCTCATCGACGACGACGGCTACCTGTTCCTCAAGGACCGCAAGTCCGACATGATCATCTCGGGCGGCGTCAACATCTACCCCGCCGAGATCGAGTCCGTGCTGCTCACGATGCCCAAGGTCGGCGACGTCGCCGTGTTCGGCATCCCGCACGAGGACTGGGGCGAGGAGATCAAGGCCGTGGTCCAGCCGGCGGAGGGCGTCGAGGCCGGTCCCGAGCTCGCCGACGAGATCATGGCGTTCTGCACCGACAAGCTCGCCAAGTACAAGCGGCCGAAGTCGATCGACTTCGTCCCGGAGCTGCCGCGCGACCCCAACGGCAAGCTCTACAAGCGCAAGCTGCGGGATCCCTACTGGGAAGGGCGCGACGCGCGCATCTGAGCGCGCCGCCTCAGCTGCCGAGTTGGGACCGAGCGGCCTCGACGCGCTCGTACAGGTCGTCCACCCGATCGACGCACGGCAACGACACCCGCTCGCCGGGGTTCAGCTCGACCTCGAGCGTCCACGTCCCCGGGATGACGTCGACGCCGTAGATCCGATACCACGCGATGTCGCGCCGCAGCGGCCAGCGCGGCTCGACGCGCAGGCCACTCGGCCGCACCACGATGGCCGGACCGTGCAGGATCCGCAGGCCCCACAGCGACGACACCAGCCCGATGACGCTCAGCACCTGCCACACCCCATCGCCCTGCGGACGCAGGATCCCGTCGAC
>JAGQTE010000266.1 GCA_020439175.1 Acidimicrobiales bacterium
AGACCTACGGTCCACCGATCGACCTCGAGCCGGCGGCGAGCGTCCCCGCCAAGCTGCGCCGGCGCCTGCGTGACGGGCGCGCCCACGCCGCGCTGTGGCGAGCGTGCCGCCGGCTCGACCCGGCACGCACCGTGCTGCACGTGGACCTGGCGCCGTGGTCGAGCGCCGCCGTGCTGGTGGCGCTGGCGCGCCGGCACATCGTGTTCGACACGCTGCACACGGCGCCGCCGGCCCTCGGGCGCCTGCGTCGTGCCCAGTGGCGGGCCAAGCTCGAGGTGGTCCGGGCCCAGCCCTCGCTGCAGCTCACCGTGGGCAACCGCGACGCCGGTGCCGGCTTCGATCGGCTGCTCGGACGGGCCCTGGGTGCGGTGTGCACGCCGACGTCGGTCGACGTGGGCGCCGTCGAGGCCGTGTGCCGAGACCTGCACCGTGGCGAGGCGCGCGCCCTGCTCGGCGTGGCCGACGGCACGCCCGCCATCGTCGGCGTGGGCCAGCTCGTGCCGCGCAAGGGTGTCGACGTGGCGATCGCCGCGCTGGCGGCCCTGCGGCATCGCGACGCCGTGCTGGTCTGGATCGGCGACGGCCCCGAGCGGGACGCGCTGGCGGCGGCCGCCCGAGACCTCGGGGTGGCCGAGCGCGTGCTGCTGCGCCGCCCGGCCGAGGTGGGCGACCGGCGCGCCCTGTTCACGGCGCTGGCGGTGGCCGACGTCGTGGTCGTCCCGAGCCGCGAGGAGGGTCTTCCGCTGGCGCTGGTCGAGGCGATGGCGCTCGGCGCGCCGGTCGTGGCGTGCGACGTCAACGGCATCCCCGAGGTGGTGCACGACCGGCGGACCGGACGCCTCGTCCCACCCGACGACGCGCCGGCGCTGGCGGCCGCCCTCGACGAGCTGCTGGCCGACCCGGACGCGGCGCGCCGCCTCGCCGCCGCCGGTGCCGCCCTCGTCGCCGCCGAGCACGACCAGCGGACGTTGGCGGACACCATGGCCCTGCTGTACGGCCGCGCCCTGGCGCGGCGCGCCCGCCGGGCGGCGGTGTCGCGGTGAGCGCGGCATCGATGCACCAGGGCGGTGGCGACCGGCCCCTGCGACTGCTCGTGCTCGGCGCCACCGGCATGCTCGGCCACCGGGTCTGCCTCGCCGCCGGCCGCGCCGACGACGTGGCGTGCTGGGGCACCGTACGGGCGGCCACCGCTGCGACGGCAGACCTGCCGGACGAGGTCGTGCCGCGGGACCGGCGCATCGCCGGTGTGGAGGCCGACGGGCCCGCCGACGTCGTGGCCGCCCGTGTGCGCGCCGCCCTCGACGACGTGCGCCCCGACGTGGTGATCAACGCCGTCGGCCTGATCAAGCAGCGGCCGGACGGCGCGGACGCCGGTCGCCTGGAGGCGGTGAACACCACCTTCCCGCACCTCGTCGCCGACGCCGTCGTCGCCGCGGGTGCGCGCCTCGTGCACCTGTCCACCGATTGCGTCTTCGACGGCAGCCGGGGCGGGTCCACCGAGGACGACCCGCCGACCGCCACCGACGCCTACGGGCGGTCGAAGGCGGCGGGGGAGCCGTCGGGATCGGGCGTCGTGGTCCTGCGCACCTCGATGATCGGGCGCGAGCTGCGCGGTGCCCACGGCCTGCTCGAGTGGTTCCTCGCCGCCCCGGCGCCGGTGCCCGGCTTCGCCCGGGCGCGCTTCTCCGGTCTGACGACGCCGGTGCTGGCCGACCTGCTCCTCGATCTCGCCCGGCGTGGCCTGCCCGCCGACGGCCTGCACCACGTGGCGGCGGCGCCGATCGACAAGGCGACGCTGCTCGGCCTGCTCGCCGAGCACTACCGTCCGGGCGTCGTGATCGAGCCGCGCGACGAGCCGGTGATCGACCGGACGCTCGACGGCTCCCGCTTCGCCGCCGCCACCGGCTTCGTGGCGCCCCCGTGGCCGGACATGGTGGCGGCGCTGGCCGCCGACCCCGCCCCCTACGACCGATGGAGAACCCCGTGAGCGCCGAGCCCGTGAGCACCGATGCCGTGTTCGAGGCCAAGCGGGTCCTGGTCACCGGAGGCACCGGCTCGCTCGGGGCGCACCTCGTCGACCGGCTGCTCGCCGGGGTCGACGGCCGCCCGGCGCAGATCACGGTGCTGTCGCGCGACGAGGCGAAGCAGCACGACATGCGGCTGCGCCTGGCCCGCCGCGGCCGCGCCACCGACGAGGTCATCTACGGCGACGCCGCGGCGCAGGTCCGCTTCCGCGTGGGCGACGTGCGCGATCCGCGCTCGCTGCGCCAGGCGCTCGAGGGCGTGGACGTCGTCGTGCACGCCGCCGCCATGAAGCAGGTGCCGACGTGCGAGTACGTGCCGTGGGAGGCGGTGCGCACCAACGTCGAGGGCACGGTGCACCTCGTCGACGCCGTGCGCGCCGCCGGCGGCGTCGAGACCGTCGTCGGCGTCTCGACGGACAAGGCCTGCCTACCGGTGAACGTCATGGGCATGACCAAGGCCCTGATGGAGCGGGTCCTCATCGAGGCCAACCTCACCGACGACGCCACCCGCTACGTCTGCGTGCGGTACGGCAACGTGGTGGCGTCGCGAGGCTCGGTCATCCCGATGCTGGTCGACCAGGTGGCCGCCGGCGGGCCGCTGACGCTCACCGACCCGGCCATGACCCGGTTCTTCCTGACGCTCGACGACGCCTGCGCCACCGTCGCCGCCGCCATCGCCCATGGGCTGCCGGGCGAGATCTGGGTGCCGCACGTCGGCGCCGCCCGGCTGGTCGACGTGCTCGACGCCGTGCGGGCCGGCACCGACGTCGACGTCGAGGTCGTCGGCATCCGTCCCGGCGAGAAGCTCCACGAGCAGCTGGTCTCGGCGGAGGAGGCGCTGCGCACCGTCCTCGTCGGCGACTACGCCGTCATCGCCCCGCTGGCCCCCGAGTTCGCCCGCCGCGCCGGCACGCCGATCGGCGGGGCGTGGAGCTCCGAGGCGGTCGACCTGGACGCCGACGCCGTCGCCGCTCTGCTGGCGCGCGCCGGCGTCGAGGTGGGAGCGACGCCGCGGTGAGCGCGCTGCGCACGATGACGGTGGCGGGCACCCGACCCGAGCTGATCCGCCTCAGCCTGCTCGTGCCGCTGCTCGACGACGCCACCGACCACACCTTCGTGCACACCGGGCAGAACACCGGGCCCGACCTGCACGACCAGTTCCTCGACGAGCTGGCCATCCGGGACCCCGACGTGCAGCTGGCCCTGCCGGCGGGCAGCGCGGCCGAGCGCGTCGCCGCCGTGCTCACCCAGGTCGACGCCCTCCTCGCCGAGGTGGCCCCACAGCGCCTGGTCATCCTCGGCGACACCGACAGCGGGATGTGCGCCTACGCCGCCGCCCGGCGCGGCATCCCGGTCGTGCACCTCGAGGCCGGCAACCGGGCGCACGACCCCCGCGTACCCGAGGAGATCAACCGGCGCGTCATCGACGACCTGTCGACGGTGCTGCTGCCCTACACCGAGTCCAGCGCCGGCAACCTGCGCCGAGAGGGCGTGGCCGACGATCGCATCGTCGTGATCGGCAACCCGATCGTCGAGGTGCTGGCGGCGCACCGCCTGGCGATCCGGGCGCGCCGCTGCGCCGCCCGCCTCGGCCTGCCGGCGCGCTTCGTGCTGGCCACGGTGCATCGCGCCGAGACGACCGACGACCCGGCGGTGCTGCGGTCGGTCGTCGCCGCGCTGGCGGCGGTCGGCGCGTCGCTCGACGCCCCCGTGGTGCTGCCGCTGCACCCGCGCACGGCGCAGCGGCTGGCGGCGGCGGACGTGACGCTCGACGCCGACCGCTTCGTCACCACCCGGCCGCTCGGCTTCGTGGACTTCGTCAGCCTCGAAGGCGATGCGACGCTGGTGCTGACCGACAGCGGCACGGTGCAGGAGGAGACGGCGGTGCTGGGCATCCCGACGGTGCTGGTGCGCGACGTGACCGAGCGGCCCGAGCTGCTGGCCTGCGGCGCCGTCGTCCTGGGCGGGCGCACGACGGCGTCGATCGGCGCCGCCGTCGAGCAGGTCCTGCGCGACGGCCCGTCGGGCGAGCTGCCGGCCGAGTACGCCATCGCCGACGTGGCGGCGCGCGCCGCCGCCGTCGTGGTCGACGACCGCTGGGGCGGAGCGCCGACGTGAGCCGGGTGCTGGTGGTGTCGCACTATGCCGACCCCGAACCGCAACCGAAGGCGGGCGAGCTGGCCCGCGCCCTCGCCGGCCGGGGGCACGACGTGCGCCTGGTGACCGGTCTGCCGACGTACCCGTCGGGACGCATCGCACCCGGCTACCGGCAGGTGCTGCGATCGACGTCGATGGAAGGCGGCATCCGCACCACGCGCACGTTCGAGCTGCCGTACCGCGCCTCGTCGCCGGCGAGCCGTGCGCTCAACCTGGCCAGCACCGGTGTGTCGATGGCGCTCGCCTACAGCCGCGACTGGGCGCCCGACGCGGTGTACGTCTGGTCGCCCCCGCCGACGTCGGTCCTGCCCGCCCACGTGCTGGCCCGCTCGGGTCGCCGGCCACGGCGAGACGGCGGGTCCGGCCCTGGCCGGGCGCGCATCGTCATGGACATCCAGGACCTGTGGCCCGACTTCGGCGTCCATGCCGGCGTGCTCGACGACCGCGCCGCGCTGCGAGTGCTGCGCCGCGTCGAGCGTGCCGCGTACCGCGGCGCCGACCGTCTCGTCGTGCCGACCGACGGGTACCGCCGCGACCTGCTGGCCAAGGGCGTCCCCGACGCACGCATCGAGGTGCTGCCCAACTGGATCGCCGACGCCGACGCCGAGCCGCCCGATCCCGCCGCCGTGGCGGCGACCCGCACCGCCGAGGGCTGGGACGGCCGCTTCGTCGTGCTGTTCGCCGGCAACCTCGGCCACGCCCAGGATCTCGACGTGGTGCTCGACGCCGCGGCGGCGTGCGACCGACCGGAGGTGCTCGTCGCCTTCGCCGGCGACGGTGCCGACGCCGCCCGCCTCGCCGCGCGCGCCGAGGCGCTCGGCATCGGCGAGCGTGTCCGGTTCCTGGGCCGTCGCCCCGCGGGCTCGATGCCGGTGCTGGCGGGCGCCGCCGACGCGCTGGTCGTGCACCTGCGCCCGTCGCCGCTGGCCGAGGTGGCCACCCCGACGAAGGTCAACGCCTATCTGGCCTTCGGTCGGCCCATCCTGTGTGCGCTCGGTGGCGAAGGTGCGGCGCTGGTGCGGCGCGCCGACGCCGGCGTGGTGGTGGCGCCCGGCGACCCGGTGGCGATGGCCGCCGCCATGACCGACCTGGTCGATCTGCCGCCGGCGGCGCGTGGGGCGATGGGCGAGCGCGGCCGGCGCTTCGCCCGGGCCAACCTCGTGCAGTCCGTGTTGCTCGACGCCTATGAGACGGTCCTGGGTCTCGCCTGGGACCGCCCGGCCGCAGCGGCGCTGCGATGAGCGACGCCGCGTCGGTTGCGGCGGGCGACGACGCCATCCGGATCGTGGTGCGTCCGCGCCGCCGCCCGCCACGCCCGGCGTTGCTGGCGGCGGTGACGGTGCTGTCGGGCGGGGCATGGGCGGCGGCCGCGCTGGCGGTGCTGGTGCGGATCGGCTCGATCGAGCACCCGGCAGTGGCTGCCGCCGCGCTCGGCGTCGGCGCCGTGGCCCTGGTGCCGCTGGGGCTGGCCTATTGGCGCAGCGATGGCGCGGCGCTGGCCGACCCGCTGGTGCTCGCCGGCTGGGTGTTCTGGTTCCCGATGTTCTGCCTCGGCGGGGTGAGCCTGGCTCTCGGGTGGTTCCGCCCGTACTACCTCGACCTGGTGGCCGACCCGTCGGCAGCCCTGCTGGCGGCCCAGCTGTGGGCGCTGGTCGGCTTCGGTGCGCTGGCGCTGGGGACGGCGCTGCCCGGTCTGGTGCGCGCCGGCTCGTGGCTGGCGGGGCGGCTCCCGGCCGGCGACTGGCCGCCGGGCCGCACGCTGGCGCCGGCGGCGGTGCTGACCGTCGCCGGGCTGGGGGTCTCGGCGGTGGCGCTGCTCACCGGCCAGGTCGGGTACGAGGCGGCGACGCGCCAGGAGGTGTCGCCTCTGCCGGCGTACGTGCAGACCATCGCCGTCGTCGGCGTGGCGCTCGTGTGGGTGGACCTGCTGCGGCGGGCGTCGCCGTCGCGGCGCCGGGTCGTGGCGACCTGTGCCGTGCTGGGCGGTGTGGCGCTGGTCTCGACCGGCCTGGCCGAGAGCCGGGCGATGCTCGCCACCTGGGTGCTGGTGCTCGTGCTCGTCGCCGCCGTCGTCCGGGCGCCGATCCCGCGGCGTGTCGCCGCCGGGGTGCTGCTGGCGGCCGGGTGCGCCCTCGCCGTGGGCGCCGTCGTGGGGTCGACCTACCGTGAGCAGCGCGCCGGGCTGACCGACGGTGCCGGCACGGCGCCCTCGGCCAGCACCGCCGGGCGCGGCGAGGACCTGGTGGCGGCGCTGCGACGGACGGTCGAGCGCGGCCCGGACAACGCCGCCTACCTGCGCGACCGCGCCGTGCAGCGCCTCGAGGCGCCGGGGACGCTGGCGGTGATCGCCGCGCGCGCCGAGGAGCTCGATGGCGTCGACGAGGCGGCCGGCGCGCCGACGGTCGTGTCGAGCACGATCGGCGCCTTCGTGCCGCGACTCGTGTGGCCCTCCAAGCCGGCCACCGGTGATCCCGGCGCCATCTCGCGGCTGTACTTCGCCTTCGAGGACAACGCCTTCGCCGTCACGCCGATGGGGGACCTGCTGCGCGACCTCGGACCGGTGGCGGTGCCGGTCGGCATGGCGTTGGTCGGGATCGTGCTGCGCCTGGTGCACACCGCGCTCGTCCGCGCCCCCGATGCCGGGGCGGGGCGCGTGGCCGCCTACGTCACGCTGCTGGCGCGCGCCCCGTCGTGGTTCGAGGGCCCCTATGGCAACGTGCTGGCCGACCTGGTGCGCGTGGGGCTCGTGGTGGCGGTGGCGCTGGCGTTCGTGCACCTCTGGGTGCGCCTGGCCGAGCGGCGGGCCGGCTGATGGCGCTGCGGCTCGGTGTCGTCAGCGAGTTCTGGGCGCCGGCGGAGCGGGCCGGTGGCGCACGCTCGACCGCCCGGGCGTTGGCGGCCATGGGCGATGTCGAGGCGTTCGTCGTGGCCGGGGACCGCGACGTGGGCGACACGGAGCCGTGGCCGGCGTCGGTGCGCCCGCCGCCCGATGCCGACGGCTGGTCGCGCCTCGACGGTCACCGCGTGCGCTACGTGGGCTGGGATCGAGCCGGCAGGGCGACGGCGATGGCGACGTTGGCGGAGGTGGCGCCCGACGTGGTGTACCTGCCGAGCCTGTTGGCGCCGGGCAGTCGGGCCGTGCTGCGGGCGGTGGCGACGCGCCGGTTGGCGGTCCCCGTCGTGGTGGCGCCCGAAGGCGAGCTGCACCCGGGCGCCATGGCGCACCACCGGGGCCGCAAGGAGGCCTACCTCCGGGCGTTGCGGGTCGGCGGCGTGCTCGGCCGGGTGTGGTGGCGTGCCGCCGACGACGAAGAGCTGGCCCAGATCGTGGCCGCCGGAGCTCCCGAGGATCGCTGCGTCGTGGCGCCGGACCTGCTGGGCCCGGCGCCCGGCGCGACGCCGTCGTCGTCGCCGCCGGCCCCGAAGCGGCCGGGGTCGGCCCGCGCCGTGTTCGTGGGCTCGATCGTGCCCAAGAAGGGTGTGCCGACGTTGCTCGATCGGGCATGGACGCTGCGCCACGACCTGCAGCTCGACCTGTACGGCCCGGTCGTCGACCCGGCCGTCGGCGCAGCGATGGACGCCGTGCTGGCCCGGTGCGAGGCCGACGTGCGCTGGCGGCACCACGGCGCCGTCCCGCACGCCGTGGTCCTCGACGAGCTGGCGCACGCCGACGTGCTCGTGCTGCCGACGGCGGGGGAGAACTACGGCTACGTCGTGGTGGAGGCGCTCGAGGCGGGATGCGCCGTGCTCACCAGCGACGCCACGCCGTGGCACGACCTGGAGGCATCGGGCTGCGGGTGGGCGCTGCCCATCGACGAGGCGGCGCGCTGGACGGCGTGCCTCGCCGAGGTGCTGACCTGGGACGACGGCGAGCGCCGGCGCATCCGGGCCGCAGCCCGGGCCCGGGGCGCCGCGGCCCGCACCGCGGCCGAGTCGGCGGCCGGCGCCTGGCGGACGCTCATCGAGCGTGCGGCAGGCCGTCGGTAAGATGCGCCGGTGATGACCCGCCGTCGCGACGCGAGCGTCGAGCGCACGCGCCCCGCCGCCTCGGCGCCGGGCTGGCGCCGCGTGCTGGTGCTGCACATCGGCTCGCTAGGTGACACGGTGCTGAGCCTCCCGGCGCTGCATGCCCTGCGTGCCGCCGTCGGTCCCGACGCCCGCATCACGCTCCTGCACGACGCACCGCCCGCCGGGCGCGTCGACCCGCTGGCCGTGCTGCCGGCGGGCCTGGTCGACGATGCCCGGACCTTCCCCGGCCCCCGCCACGCCGGATCGCCGACGGCACCGAGCGCCGTGGCGCGCGCCGCCGACGTCGCCACCCGTTCCGCTGCGGCGGTGGCCCTGCTGGCGCAGCTGCGGCGCGACCGCTACGACGCCGTCGTCGATCTGACGCTGACGGAGCGTCCCCTGCGGGCGCGCCGGCGCGACGCTGCCTTCTTCGCCGTCGCCGGCATCGGCAGGCGGCTCGGGTTCGACGGCGACGCCGCCGGTCTGCACGAGGCCGATGCCCGCGTCGCCCGCCTGGCGGCTGCGGGGCTGGTCCCGGCGGATCCGACGCCGACCGCGGCGTCCGGACCCGTGTGGGAGGCCTCGGCCGAGGCCGCCGCCGAAGCGGCCGGATGGCGGACGTCGGCCGGCATCGATCCCGAGGCCGACGTCGTGACTGTGGCGCCGGCGACCCTGATGGACGCCAAGCGCTGGCCGGTCGACCGGTGGGCGGCGCTGGGCGCGGCGCTGGTGGCGGCCGGCCGGGTGCCGGTGGTC
>JAGQTE010000267.1 GCA_020439175.1 Acidimicrobiales bacterium
CGAGGCGGTCCGGCCCGGGGTGGGCGCCGGGGACGAACCACGTCGAGCCGCTGCCGGCGAGCACCGGCGTCTGCCCGGTGGCGTCGCCGAGGGCGTCACGCCAGCGCGCCAGGCGCGGCTCGACCCGCAGCGCCGCCGGCTCCAGGTCGTTCGGCCCGTCGGCCGTCGGCCCGCCCAGCTCGTCCCAGGCGGCGTACACGGCCGGGGTGGCGCAGCCGAAGGGTGGCAGCACCAGCGTCAGGGCCTCGTCCACGAACGGCAGCGGGTCGACGACCTCGCCGATGCCCCGCACCCGGGCCCGACCGCCGACGACGCAGAACGCCACGTCGGCACCGAGCGCCGCGGCACGGGCGAGGTCTCGCCACCCGGCCCACCGCAGCACCGCCGCGGCGTCCGCCGATCCGCCCCCGAGCCCGCCCCCGGCCGGGATGCGCTTGGTGAGGCGCACGTGTGCCGGTCGCCCGACGAGGGCCAACGCCCGCAGCACCAGGTTGTCGGCGTCGGCGGCGACGGCGAACCCGGTGGCGGCGCTGCGCACCTCGAGGGCGGAGCGATCGGCGTCGGGCGTCGGCTCGACGACGAGCTCGTCGCACAGGTCGAGGGTGACCATCTCGGCGTCGATCAGGTGGTAGCCGTCGGCGCGGACGCCGACGACCCGCAGCGAGCGCGTCAGCTTGGCCGGCGCCACCAGCACCACCGGCCGGTCGACGGTGGCAGACGAGCCCGGCAGCGACACCGGCCTCACGGCGTGGCGGCGACGCGCGACGCCAGGCGGGCCAGGGCGTCGCTGGCGCTGGTGTGGCGATCGGCGGCCAGGACGTCGGCAGGCAGGCGTGACCGCAGGCCGGCGGGCAGCGGGAAGTACTCGTCCTCGTCGGTGACGCGCACCGCCTCGACGCCGTCGGCGGGGTCGAGGACGTTGAGCACGTCGTCGACGAGCTGCTCGGGCACCGAGGCCCCGGCCGTGACGCCGACGACGCCGGTGAGGTCGGCCGGCAGGTCGTCGGCCGTCTCGATGCGCACGATGCGCGCCACGCCGCACTCGCGGGCGAGGCGCTCGAGGGCGTTGGTGTTCGACGAGCTCTGCGACCCGATGACGATCACGGCGTCGACCCGATCGGCGAGGGCCCGCAGCGCGCCCTGGCGGTTGGTGGTGGCGAAGCACAGGTCCCCGCGCCCGGGCGTCCACACGTCGCCGAAGCGGTCGAGGACGGCGGCGCGCACGTCGGCCCACTCCCCCATGCCCAGCGTCGTCTGCGACAGCAGCGCCACCGGCACGCCGGGCTCGTCGAGCGCCGCCACGTCGGCGGGATGCTCGACGAGGTGCACGGCGTCGGGGGCGACGGCCATCGTGCCGATCGCCTCGTCGTGGCCGCTGTGGCCGACGTAGACGATCTGGTAGCCGTGCCCGGCGCGCACCTTCACCTCGTGGTGCACCTTGGCGACGAGCGGGCACACGGCGTTGACGACGACCGAGGCGCGGGCGGTGGCCTCGGCGACGACCTCGGGCGCCGAGCCGTGCGCCGACAGCACGACGGCGGCCCCGGCGGGCACCTCGGCGATGTCGTCGACGAACACGACACCGGCCCGCTCGAACACCTCGACCACGGCCCGGTTGTGCACGATCTCGTGGTAGCAGTACACGGGCGGCTCGACGAGCTCGACGAGCCACGCCAGCGCCTTGATCGCCATCTCCACCCCGGCGCAGAACCCGCGGGGATCGGCGAGCAGCACCCGGGTGACCCCGGGCGACGCCACCGGTGCCGCCGCGGGTGTGCCGGTGTCGACGACGGCGCTCATCGGTGCGCTCCGACCAACGTCCGCTCCTCGACGACCTCCGTCGCCACCTGCCGGGCCCGGGCGTCGGCGGCGACGACGTCGTCCTCCGTCGTGGCGGCGGCGCCGTCGTGACGGTCGAGGGTGGCGGCGATCACGTCGGCGATGGCCCGCCACGCCAGGCGCTCGTCCAGGAAGGCGGCGACGGCCACCTCGTTGGCGGCGTTGAGCCAGGCGGGGGCGGTACCACCGGCGCGCGCCGCGTCGTAGGCCAGGTCGAGGCAGGCGAAGGCGCCGCGATCCGGCGGCTCGAAGTCGAGGCGTCCGGCCGCCGTCCAGTCGATGCGGCCGAACGGCGTCGTGGCCCCGGCCGGGTGCGCCAGGGCGTGCGCGATCGGCAGGCGCATGTCGGGCACCGACAGCTGGGCGATGGTGGCACCGTCGGCGAGCTCGACCATCGAGTGCACGATCGACTGGGGGTGCACGACCACGTCGATGGCGTCGAGCGACACCCCGACCCCGGCGGCGCCGGCGGGCGTGCCGAACAGCTCGTAGGCCTCGATCACCTCGAGCCCCTTGTTCATCAGCGTGGACGAATCGACGGTGATCTTCGGCCCCATCGTCCAGGTCGGATGGTGCAAGGCCTCGGCCACCGTCACGTGCGCCAGCTCGTCGGCCGAGCGACCACGGAACGGCCCGCCGCTGGCGGTGAGCACTAGGCGCGACACCCGGTCGGCGGCGATGCCGCGCAGGCACATGTGGATGGCGCCGTGCTCGGAGTCGACCGGCACCAGCTCGGC
>JAGQTE010000268.1 GCA_020439175.1 Acidimicrobiales bacterium
CTCGACGACGTGGCGGGCCGAGACGTCGTGCCGCTGTTGGCGCGCACCGCCGCCGCCGCCCGGGCTGCCACCGATCACCTCGATGCCGAGGCGGCGATGGTGGACCCGACCGACGCCGCCGCCCTGCGAGCCGCTCCCGAGGTCATGGCCGTGCTGGCGTTGCGCCGGTGGCTGCGCACGGCCGATCCGCACGGGCACCCTCCCGACGCGGCCACCCTGGAACGGGCGATGGCGGTGGTGCGCCTCGAGCGGCGGGCCACCGAGATCGCCGGCGGATGGCGCCTGGCGCGTCGCGGCGGCCGCCTGACCCTGGTCGCTCCGGCCCGGTGACGAACCCTCGGTGCGGACGGCGGTAGCTTTGCGCCGCATGTCCGGCACGACGAGCCCGTTCGACGAGGATCCCGACCTGGGCGAGGTCGTCGTCGCGCGCGACGACCTGCACGCCAAGATCGCCGAGCTCGGCACGGCGATCACCCGCGACTACGCCGGCGAGGCGCCGCTGTTCGTGTGCGTCCTCAAAGGGGCCTTCATCTTCCTCTCGGACATCGCCCGCGCCGTCGACCTGCCCGTCGAGTTCGACTTCATGGCGGTCTCGTCCTACGGGACGGCCACCAAGACGAGCGGCATCGTGCGCATCGTGAAGGATCTCGACATCGACCTGACCGGGCGCCACGTGGTCGTCATCGAGGACATCGTGGACAGCGGGCTCACGCTCAACTACCTGCTGAAGCACCTCGCCGTGCGCCAGCCGGCCTCGCTCGAGGTCTGCGCCCTGCTGGTGAAGGAGGGCGAGCGCCGGCACATGCCCGACCTGCGCTACGTCGGGTTCACCATCCCGGATGAGTTCGTGGTCGGCTACGGCCTCGACGTGGCCGAGCGGTACCGCAACCTGCCCGACGTTCGTCGCTATCGCGGCGCGTGAGCGCACCGGGGCCCGGGCTGTCGGTGGCGCCCGGTAGCCTGCCTCACCCGTGAAGCGTCCGAGCACCCCCGCCATCGTCTTCGGCGCCGTCGTGGCGGTGGCGCTGGTCGTGGGCGCCATCGTCTTGTCGACGCGTGGCAGCACGCCGACCACGCTCGACCTGGGCACCTTCGAGGCGCGCGTGCGTGACGGCGAGGTCGCCACGGCGACGCTGCACGACAGCTCCTCCACGGTCACCGGCACCTTGGCCGACGGCACCGAGTTCGTGGCGCCGTACCCCGAGCAGTACGCCGACGAGGTCACCACCGTCATGCTCGAGGCCGGCATCGACCCCGAGATCGACGGCTCGGGTGAGCCGCTGTGGGTCGTGGTGCTGCTCCAGCTGCTGCCGATCGCCGCCATCGTCGTGGCCATGATGTGGCTGCTCGGCAGCATGCGCGGCTCGGGCACGATGGGCAAGTTCGGCCGCAAGCAGCTGCGGCAGCCGGGTCAGGGCGACGAGCCGGACGTGACGTTCGCCGACGTCGCCGGGTGTGACGAGGCGGTCGCCGAGCTGGCCGAGCTGCGCGACTTCCTGGCCGATCCCGAGCGGTTCTCCGCCATGGGCGCCACCGTGCCGCGCGGCGTCCTGCTGGTCGGACCGCCCGGCACCGGCAAGACGCTGCTCGCCCGAGCGGTGGCCGGAGAGGCGGGCGTGCCGTTCTACTCGTTGTCGGGCTCCGACTTCGTGGAGATGTTCGTCGGCGTCGGCGCGTCCCGGGTGCGCGACCTCTTCGAGCAAGCACGCAAGCACGCGCCGGCGATCGTCTTCGTCGACGAGATCGACGCCGTCGGGCGCCAGCGGGGCGCCGGCGTCGGTGGTGGCCACGACGAGCGCGAGCAGACGCTCAACCAGCTCCTCGTCGAGATGGACGGCTTCGAGGCGGGCTCAGGCGTGATCTTCATCGGCGCCACCAACCGGCCCGACATCCTGGACCCGGCGCTGCTGCGCCCCGGCCGCTTCGACCGCCAGGTGGTGGTCGACCAACCGGACCTGGTCGGTCGCCGCGCCATCCTGGCCGTGCACGCCGCGAGCCGGCCGCTCGGCCCCGACGTCGACCTCGGCGTCGTGGCCCGCCGCACGCCGGGCTTCACGGGGGCCGACCTCGCCAACGTCATCAACGAGGCGGCGATCCTGGCGGCTCGCCACGGCGAGCCGGCCATCACCATGGCGCGGGTGGACGAGGCGGTCGATCGGGTCATGGCCGGGCCGGAGCGCCGCTCGCGCGTGCTGAGCGACCACGAGCGCCGGGTGGTCGCGTTCCACGAGTCGGGGCACGCCCTCGTCGGGCACGTCCTGGTGCGGACCGACCCGATCCACAAGATCTCGATCGTGGCGCGCGGGCGCGCGCTCGGCTGGACCTTGGCGCTGCCCGAGGTGGACCGGTCGATCCACACCCGCGCCGACCTGATGGACCAGATGGCCATGCTCCTCGGCGGACGTACGGCCGAGGAGCTCGTGTTCGACGACCCGTCGACGGGGGCGCAGGACGACATCGAGCGAGCCACCGAGCTGGCTCGGGCGATGGTCACGCGCTTCGGGATGAGCGACGCCATCGGGCCGCTCCAGCTGGGGCAATCGAGCGCCGAGGTGTTCCTCGGTCGCGACCTGGGCCACGAGCAGAACTACTCGGACGAGGTCGCGGCGCGCATCGACGCCGAGGTGCGGCGCCTGGTCGAGGAGGCGCACGACACGGCGCGCGCCATCCTCGTCGAGCACCGGCTGGTGCTCGAGTCGCTGGCGGCGGCGTTGCTCGAGCATGAGACCCTCGCCGGTGGGCAGCTCGATGCCCTGGTCGCGCCGGCGACGCCGCGTCCTGGGTGACGGGCACAAGGCGCCTCGTGACGGTGCAGCGCCGGTAGGGTGCAGCGCCGATGAGCAGCGATGACGTGGCAACGGGACCGGTCGATCAGGAGCGCATCGCCGCCGCCGTGCGCGAGATCCTCCTCGCCATCGGCGAGGACCCGGATCGAGACGGGTTGCTCGATACGCCGGCACGCGTGGCGCGCATGTACGCCGAGGTCTTCGCCGGCCTGCGGGAGTCACCGGACCATCACCTCCAGGTGGTGTTCGAGGCCGACCACGACGAGATGGTCATGGTGCGCGACATCCCCATGTACAGCATGTGCGAGCACCACCTGGTGCCGTTCTTCGGCGTGGCGCACGTCGCCTACATCCCGAACAACGACGGTCGCATCACCGGTCTGTCGAAGCTGGCCCGCCTGGTGGACGCCTACGCCAAGCGCCCGCAGGTGCAGGAGCGCCTCACGGCGCAGGTCGCCGACGAGCTCGAACGCACACTGCAGCCCAAGGGTGTGCTGGTCGTGATCGAAGCCGAGCACCTGTGCATGTCGATGCGCGGCGTGCGCAAGCCCGGCTCGACGACGGTGACGTCTGCCGTGCGTGGCCTGTTCCGCGACAACGTGGCGACCCGAGCCGAAGCGATGCGCTTCGTCGACCGCCGGGGCTGAGCGCGCGTGGACCAGGCCGTGGGCGCCTCCGCCCCGGGCGCGCTGCACCCATCCCGGACGCCACTGGTGATGGGCGTCCTGAACGTCACGCCCGACTCGTTCAGCGACGGCGGGCGCTACCTCGACCCCGACGCCGCGGTGGCACACGGTGCCGCGCTCTTCGCCGCCGGCGCTGACATCGTCGATGTCGGTGGCGAGTCGACCCGTCCCGGCGCCGCGCCCGTGGACCCCGACGAGGAGGCGGCGCGGGTGGTGCCGGTGGTGGCGGCGTTGGCGCCGCTCGGGCGCGTCTCGATCGACACCCGACGGGCCGAGGTGGCAGCGGCGGCGATCGCCGCCGGTGCCACGCTGCTCAACGACGTGTCGGCGTCGCTGCACGAGGTGGCGGCGGACCTGGGGGTGGGGTGGGTCGCCATGCAC
>JAGQTE010000269.1 GCA_020439175.1 Acidimicrobiales bacterium
CGCCTGGGCGAGCACGGTGGCGGTGGTGGTGCCGTCACCCGCGATGTCGTTGGTCTTGGTGGCGACCTCCTTCACGAGCTGCGCGCCCATGTTCTCGAAGGGGTCGTCCAGCTCGATCTCGCGAGCGATCGAGACGCCGTCGTTGGTGATGGTCGGCGCGCCGAACTTCTTGTCCAGCACCACGTTGCGGCCCTTGGGGCCGAGCGTGACCTTGACCGCATCGGCCAGGCGGTTGACGCCGGCCTCGAGGCTGCGGCGGGCCTCGTCGTCGAACTTCAGGATCTTGGGCATGTCTCAGGCTCCTCGGCGGGTCACTTGACGATGGCGAGCACGTCGCGGGCGTTGAGGATCAGCAGGTCCTCGCCGTCGACGGTGATCTCGGTGCCGCCGTACTTCGAGTACACGACGGTGTCGCCGGCGGAGACGTCCATGGGGATCAGCTCACCGGACTGGTCCGAGCGACGGCCCGGGCCCACGGCCAGGACCTCGCCCTGCTGGGGCTTCTCCTTGGCGGTGTCCGGGATCACGAGCCCGCTGGCGGTGGTCGCCTCGGCCTCGCCGGGACGGACGACGATGCGGTCATCGAGTGGCTGCAGGTTCATGCTCAGAGCCTCCGTTGGTGGTTAGCACTCTCAATCGGCGAGTGCTAACGATACGCGCGTGCCCCGGCAGGTTTCAACCCGCCGCAGCCAGATCCTCCCGACTTCGGGCCGATCGCACCCGGCGCGGACGGCGCGGCTCTGGCACTCTGGCCGCATGAGCGACACCGCCCGGCTCGACGCGCTCGAAGCGCTCGAGGCCATCCGGCGCTGCAAGGCCGGCTACTTCCGGTGCATCGACACCAAGGACTGGGCGGGGCTCGACGTCGTGCTGCACGAGGACATCCACCTCGTGGTGCCCGAGGCCGGCGCCGACCTGCGCGGCCGCGCCCGGGTCGTGCGCACGCTGGCGGCCGTGCTCGACGGCGTCGTCACCGTCCACCACGGGCACCTGCCCGAGCTCACCCTGCTCGACGAGCAGACCGCCACCGGCATCTGGGCCATGGACGACGAGCTGTGGTTCCCCGACGGCTCGGCCCAGCGCGGCCGGGGCCACTACCACGAGACCTACCGTCGCACGGCCGACGGGTGGCGCATCGCTGCGTTGCGGCTGGAGCGTCTGCGGCTCGAACGACGTGCCGCGCCAACCGCCCCGTGGGTGGTGGTGTGACGAGCTACCTGCTGTGGTCCTCGTTGTAGGCGACGAGGGCATCCGTCGTCTCCGACGCCGCCGTCGAGGTGACCTGCTCCGGTGAGGCGCCGTTGTAGATCAGCTCCTCGATCTGGCCCCGCAGGATCTCGCGGAACTCGTCGTAGGGCCCGATCAGCGGGCCCGGGTTGTTCGGGTCGACCCCGGTCAGCAGCTCGTCGTAGGCGATGGCCAGCCAGCGGCCCGACAGCGTGTCGCGCCATGCCGCCTGCAGCCGCGGGTCCTCGACCGCCGACATCCGGTAGGGCAGGTACGAGCCGATGAGGTTCCAGGTCACCTGCTGGGCGGGCTGGTTCACGTAGTCGATGAACGCCCACGCCGCCGCCTGCTGCTCGGGCGGCACGGTGTTGGTGAGGTACCAGGCGCCTCCGCCCATGGCCAGCTTGCCGGCGGCGTCGATGCCGGGCACCGGTGCGGCGCCGATGTCGAGGGCGTCGAGGTCGACCTCGGCCTGCGCCACCTCCCCCGGCAGGTCCGACGTGTCGAGGTCGCCGGCGACGAAGGCCTCGATCGAGGTGGCCGCCGTCGACGTCTCGATCGACATCGACGCCGACTGCGTCGCCATGGCCTGGTAGTGCCCGATCTGGCCCGGGGTCTGCGGCAGCGCCGTCATCAGGCCGTCGTCCATCATCGCCTTGGCCCAGGCGAAGAAGTCGACCGTGACGTCGGTGTCGAACACGGCGTTGGCGGTCGTGCCGGCGCCACGCCCGTTGTCGTTGTCGACGATCTGCTGGCCGGCGCCGGTGAGGAACATCTCGATGACCGCCGGGCTCAACTGCAGCACCACCGGGGTCTCGACCACGCCGGCGGCCTTGAGCTGCTCGGCCCACGTGCGCATCTCGTCGAGCGTCTGTGGCGCCTTGTCGGGGTCGAGCCCGGCCTTCGTGAAGTGGTTGCGGTTGTAGTAGAGGAGCGCGCCCGACAGGTTCAGTGACGCCGGGTACAGCACGTCGTCGACCGTGTAGTACGCCCGGGCGCCGGGCAGGTAGTCGCTCATGTCCGTGTCGGTGGCGTCGATGCACGACTGCGCCGGCAGCAGCGTGTCGGAGTCGATCAGCTGCTGGGTGACCGTGTCGTCGAGGATGGCGATCGGGGGCAGGTCGCCGGACCGGGCGTGCGACACGTACTTCGACCACAGCTCGTCGTTGGAGGTGCCCTGGTTCTCGACCCGGACCACCACCTTGTCCTGGCTGGCGTTGAAGTCGGCGGCGAGCTGCTCGAGCGCGTCCCGGGTCCGGGCCTGCAGGAAGTGCCACACGACGACCTCGACCTTGCCGTCGGCCTGCTCGAGCGCCTCGACGGGACACGGTGGCAGCTGGCGCGCCGCGCCCACCTGCTCGCCGTCGCCCGACGCCTCACCCGCCTCGTCACCACCGCCACAGGCGCCGGCGGTCAGCAGCAAGGTGGCTGCCACCGCGAGCGCACCCGCCCGCTTCCCCAGGTGTCGACCCATGGCCGACGACGGTACCGCAGGCGCCCGGCACGCCTGTGGCGGCTCAGCCCTTCACGGCCCCGGCGGTCAGCCCGCGGATGAGCTGCTTCTGCAGCACGATCAGCAGCGCCAGCACGGGCAGCGCGGCGATCACGGCGGCGGCGGGACCGACGTTGCCCTGCTCGACCGTCGCCGCCGACAGGGACTTGAGGCCGATCTGCACGGTCTCCCACCGCTCCTCGGTGATCACGGCGCGCGGCCAGGTGTACTGGTTCCACGCCGAGAGGAAGGCGACGACGCCGAACGAGGCGATGACGGGCCGGGTCAGGGGGATCGCCACCCGCCACAGCACCTGGAGGTGGCTGAGCCCGTCGAGTCGGGCGGCGTCGCGCAGGTCGCGCGGGATGCCCAGGAACCCCTGGCGGATCAGGAAGGTGCCGAAGGCCGTGGCCAGGAACGGCACGGCCAACCCCTGCACCGAGTTGAGCCAGCCGAGACGCAGGACCGTGTCGATGTTCGGCAGCAACGTCACCTCGAGCGGCAGCAGGAGCGTGGCGGTGAACACGGCGAAGAGCACCCGGCGGCCCGGGAACCGCAAGAAGGCGAAGGCGTAGGCGGCGCAGACCGAGGTGGCGAGCTGGCAGCCCACGATCACCGCCGTCACGACGGCGGACAGCGCGAACTTCCGCCCCAGGTCCCCCTCGGTCCAGGCGTTGGCGAAGACGCCCCACTGCGGCGCCACCGGATGCAGCGGCTGGCCGGCGCGCAGGTAGTCGACCGGCGTCGAGATGGCCACGACCAGCGTCATGTACACCGGGAACAGCACCACGAGCGACAACGCCGTCAGCAGCACGTACCAGGCGACAGCCCGGCTCCGGCGGCTCACGGCGCCCCCTCGTAGTGCACCCGCCGCGCCAGGAAGCGGAACTGCGCCCCCGTGACGAGCAGCGTCAGGGTGAACAGCCCCAGCGCCATCACCGCCCCCCGACCCTGCTCGTCGGGGTCCTGGGCGTTGAAGATCTGCCACACCAGCGTCTCGGTCGACCCGGCGGGCCCGCCACCGGTGAGGATGTCCACCTGGGCGAAGGCCTGGAAGGCGAAGATCACGAGGACCACGGCGAGGAACAGCAGCGTCGGGCCGATCAACGGCAGGGTGACCGTGAAGAACCGACGGGTGGCGGAGAAGCCGTCGAGCTCAGTGGCCTCGCGCACCTCGGTGGGGATGGCCTGCAGGCCCGCCAGCACGATGATGAACGTGAGGCCCAGGTTCTGCCAGATCGAGCTGAGCGCCACGCCGCGCAGGGCTGAGTCGGGGTCGGCGAGGGAGATGAACGAGACGTCGCCGAAGTAGCCGAGCTGCGGGTTGAGCAGCGTGAAGAACAGCACCGACGCCACCGCCACGCTCGTCGCCACGGTCGAGGCGAAGATCGTGCGGAACACGGCGATGCCGCGCAGGTGCCGGTCGGCGGCCACCGCCAACAGGATGCCGAGCGCCAGGCCGAGCGGCACGGTGTACACCACGTAGGCGGCGCTGACCTGCACGCTGCCGAGGAACTCGGAGGACCCGAGCACCTCCGTGACCTGGTCGAGTCCGACGAAGCGCTCGCGCGACGAGAACGCGCGCTGCTCGTGGGTGGCCATGTGCACCAGGCGGTACAGCGGGTAGAAGAAGAACGCGGCGAACACGATGAGCGACGGCGCCAGGAACAGCGCCGCCAAGCCCGTCTCGCGCCAGCGTCGCCGCGTCACGTGATGCGCGCTCCCGTGTCGTCGTCGAAGCCGTGCAGGTGCTCCGGCACGACCAGCAGCGCCACCGCCCCGCCGGGCGCCCGGACCGGAGCGTCGACCGGCTCGCGCACGATCACCGGCTGGCCGGCGACCTCGACATGGACGTGGCGCTCGTGCCCCAACCACTCGGTGGCGCCGACGACGCCCTCGGCGAGCGCGCCCGGCGCTCCGGCGGGCGCCAGCTCGACGTGCTCGGGCCGGACCCCGGTCCAGCCCGGGCGGCCATCGAGGCGCAGCACGTTCATCGGTGGGCTGCCCAGGAACTGGGCCACGAACCGGTTCGCCGGGCGGTCGTAGACCTCCTGCGGCGTGCCCACCTGCTGCAGCCGTCCGGCGTCGAGCAGCGCCACCCGGTCGGCCATCGTCATGGCCTCGACCTGATCGTGCGTGACGTACACGATCGTCGTGCCGAGACGTTCGTGCAGCCGGACCAGCTCGGCGCGCGTGGCGACGCGCAGCTTGGCGTCGAGGTTCGACAGCGGTTCGTCCATCAAGAACGCCTCGGGTCGCCCGACGATGGCACGCGCCAACGCCACCCGCTGCCGCTGGCCTCCCGACAACGCCGCCGGCTTGCGGTCGAGCAGGTCCTCGAGCCCGAGGCCGGCCGCCGCCTCGGCGATCCGCTGCGACCGCTCGGCCTTGGTGAGCTTGCGCACCGTCCCGTCCGGTGCCGCCACCTTGCGGGCGAGCATGGGGGACTCGATGTTCCGGGCGACCGTCATGTGGGGGTACAGCGCGTAGCTCTGGAAGACCATCGAGATGTTCCGTTCGGCGGGCTCGAGGTCGTCGACGACCCGGTCGCCGATGCGGATGCTGCCGGCGCTCGGCGCGTCGAGGCCGGCGATCATGCGCAACGCCGTCGTCTTGCCGCAGCCCGACGGGCCGAGCAGCACCAGGAACTCGCCGTCGCGCACCTCGAGCGACAGGTCGTCCACCGCCACCGCGTCGCCGAACCGCTTGGTGATCCCCTCGAAGACGATGCTGCTCATGGCTCAGCGCAACGTCGGCAGGCGCAGGTTGGGGTCGGCACCCACGTCGAGCGGCGACGGCCCGTCCTGTTCGAGGCGCCACCAGGCGGCCGCCGCGACCATGGCGGCGTTGTCGGTGCACATCGTCCGGCTCGGCAGGAACGCCCGCAGCCCGTCGGCGACGCACACGTCGAGGGCGCGCTCGCGCAGCCGGCTGTTGGCGGCGACGCCCCCGGCCAGGCACAGGCCCTTGGCGCCGTATGCCTGCGCCGCCCGCCGCGCCTTGGTGACCAGCGCGTCGACGACCGCCTCCTGGAACGACGCCGCCACGTCCGCCGTCGCCACGTCCGGGTGATTGCGCACGTGGTTGACCACCGCCGTCTTGAGGCCGCTGAACGAGGTGTCGTAGCCGTCGTCCATGATCGCCCGCGGGAAGGCGATGGCCTCCGGGTCACCTTCCATGGCGATGGCGTCGATGGCGGGCCCACCCGGGTAGCCGAGGCCGAGATAGCGCGCCACCTTGTCGAAGGCCTCGCCGGCGGCGTCGTCGATGGTGGAGCCGAGCAGCCGGTACCGCCCATGGCCCTCCATCAGGACCAGCATGGTGTGGCCGCCCGACACGAGCAGCACGACCAGCGGCAGCTCGAGGTCCGGCTCTTCGAGGAAGGCGGCGTACAGGTGCGCCTCCAGGTGGTTCACGGCCACGAACGGCACGTCCCACACCAGCGCCAGCGCCTTGGCCGCCGACACACCGACCAGCAGCGCCCCGATCAGGCCTGGGCCGACGGTGGCGCCCACGGCGTCGACGTGGTCGTCGTCGAGACCGGCCTCGATCAACGCCCGCGCCACCACCGGCGTCAGCAGCTCGACGTGCGCCCGGCTGGCCACCTCGGGGACGACGCCGCCGTACTGGGCGTGCAGGTCGACCTGGCTCGACACCACCGACGACAGCACGTCGTGGGCGTCGACCACCACGGCGGCCGCCGTCTCGTCGCACGACGTCTCGATGCCCAGGATCCGCTTCACCCGATCAGCTCCTCGGTGTGCAGGGCCGGATCCAGCCCGGCGGCGATGGCGGCGAGGCGACGTCCGGCGGCGTCGCCGGCGAGGTCGCTCATCCACAGCACCAACGCGTCCTCGCCGAGCTCGGCGTAGTAGCCGGCGCGCACACCCTCGACCTGGAAGCCGAAGCACTCGTAGAGGGCGACGGCCGCGGCGTTCGAGGCCGCCACCTCGAGGGTCATCGCCTCGGCGCCTCGCCGCCGCGCTTCGGTGGCCAGCACCAGCAGCAACCGGGTGCCGATGTGGGCGCGCCGGGCGTCGGGATGCACGGCGATGGTGGTGACATGGGCGTCGGGGCCCGTGCACAGCAGCCCGGCGAAGCCGACGACGGCGCGCGTCGTGGACCGAGCGGCGTCGTCGAGGGCGACGACGTAGCACCGGTTGGTCCCGGCCAGCTCGTTGAGGAACAGCCCCGTCGACCAGCGCGCGTGCACGGAGTGGCGCTCGATGCGCAGCACGCCGCGCAGGTGGCGCCGCCGCATCGGCACGATGGTGACCGGGCGCGTCGGCGCCGTGGGCGCGCTCATCGCCCGTGCCTCGTCGACCAGTTGATCTCGGCATCCGGCTTGCGCAGGTACAGCGGCTGCAGGTCCCACGGCTTGACGAACTGCTCGCGCAGCGCCTGGGCATGCGCCAACATCACCAGGCTGGTGGCCGACGGCGCCGCCAGCTCGCCGCCGACGAGCTCCACCTTGGTCAGCCCGTCGAACACCTCGCGGTAGCGCAGGGCACCGTCGCCGACGAGGAGGCACTCCTCCCCGGTGGCGATGAGCTCGGACGCCAGGTCCTCGGGCGTGCCGATCGTGTGGTCGGACAACCGCTGCAGCCCACCCGGCACCTGGCGGTACGTGGCCGAGAAGAGCTCACCCCGACGGGCGTCGATGGCCGCCACGATCAGCCGGTTGCTGAAGCGCGCCGGGAAGGCCAGCAGGTCCAGGCTCGGCACGCCGATCATGGGGACCCGCAAGGCGTGCGCCATGGCCTTGGCGGTGGCGATGCCGACCCGCAGCCCGGTGAAGAGCCCCGGTCCGAGGTCGACCGCGACGACCGAGATCTCGCGCAGCTCGACGCGGGCCTGCTGGCAGGCGAACTCGATCGCCGGCGCCAGGGACTCGGCGTGACGTCGCGGCTTGGACGACTGCACGGCCGCCAGCACACCTTCGTGCCCGCCCACCGCCACCGACACCTGCGTCGTCGCCGTGTCGATGCCCAGGATCAGCACGACGGCTCCCCGGCGTCGCCGCCGCCCGTGGCACCGGTCTCGGCCCACGGCGCCAGCGCAGCGCGCAGGGCGCGCAGGCGCGCGGCCCACAGGTCGCCGACCGGGATCACGTCGAGGGTGCGGTCGTCGTCGCCGATGCCGAGCAGGAACCGGATCTCGAGGTAGCTGGCGGGCAGTGCCGGCAGGATGGCGTCGCCCCACTCGATCAGCGTGACGCCGCCCTCGTCGAGCAGCTCGTGGATCCCCGTGTCGAGCACCTCGTCGAGCTGCTCGAGCCGGTACACGTCGAGGTGGTTCAGCTCGAGCCGCCCCCGGTAGTGGTTGGCGATGGTGAACGTCGGGCTGGTGATGCGGTCCTCGACCCCGAGGGCGGCACCGAACCCCTGCGTGAAGGCGGTCTTGCCCGCCCCGAGGTCGCCGGCGAGCAGCAGGAGGTCGCCGGGGCGGACCAGCTCGGCGAGGGCGGCCGCGACCGCGCGCGTCTGCGCCACCGCACCCGTGTGCAGCCGCAGCACGGGACCCACCTCAGCCCTCCCCTCCGGCGAGCACCTGCTTCGCCCGCACGAAGTCGGCGCGCATCTGGGCCAGCGGGGCGCCCCCGCCTCGCAAGGCCGCTGCCGGGTGCAAGGTGGGGATGAGCACCGCGTCGCCGTAGGGATAGCTGCGACCGCGCAGCTTGGTGATGCCCTCGTTGGTCTCGAGCAGCCACTGCGCCGCGAACCGGCCGAGGGAGATGAGCACCCGTGGCCGGATCAGCTCCAGCTGCTCGGCCAGCCACGGCCGGCAGGCGGCGATCTCGTCCGGACGGGGGTCACGGTTGCCCGGGGGCCGGCACTTGACCACGTTGGCGATGTAGCACTGGCTCCGGTCCATGCCGAGCTCCTCGGCGAGCAGGCGATCGAGCAGCTTCCCGGAGCGCCCGACGAACGGCAGGCCACGGCGGTCCTCTTCGGCCCCGGGGCCTTCGCCGATGAACAGCAGGTCGGCCGCAGGATCGCCCGAGCCGAAGACCACCTGGGTCCGGCCCTGCTCGGCGAGGTTGCATCGGGTGCAGGTGCTCGCCTCAGCGGCGACCACCTCGAGGGTGCGCGGCACCCCGCCAGGCTAGCGGCCGGGCTCAGCCGGCCTGAGCGGCGATCTGGCGCTTCACGTCGTCCATGTCGACCTCGCGGACCTTGGCGATCAGGTCGTCGAGCATGGCGGCGGGAAGGGCGCCGGGCTGCGCGTAGAGGATGACCTCGTCGCGGAACACCATCAGCGTCGGGATCGAGCGGATGTCGAAGGCGGCGGCGAGCTGCTGCTGCGCCTCGGTGTCGACCTTGGCGAAGACGATGTCGGGGTTCGCCTCGGCGGCGGCTTCGAACGTGGGGGCGAAGGCCCGGCACGGGCCACACCACGACGCCCAGAAGTCGACGAGCACGATCTCGTTGTCGGTGATCGTCTGCTCGAAGCTCTCCGTGGTGAGTTCGACGGTGGCGGCGGACATGGTGCAACTCCTTCGGATCGGTGCCGTTCGGTGGCACGCACAGGGTCCAACGATCCCAGGGGGATCGCTATTCCCATTACCCCCTAGGGTATCTGGACAGGACGGGGCGGGTCGGGACGTCCTCCAGCGGTGAGGGCCTCGATGGCGGTGTCGTAGCGCGGCGCCACCACGGACCAGTCGTGCGCCAGCATGGCCTGGCGCAGACCGGCGACCCGCTGCCGTGCCCCGTCGAGGTCCTCGAGGACCGTCCGGAGGCGGTCGTGGAGCCCGGAGCGGTACAACACGGCGTCGGCCAGGTGTGCCGGGATCAGCTCGGGATAGCTGAGGCGCGCCGGCAGCAGCGGCACGGCACCGGCGGCCATGGCTTCGACGGCGGCGATCCCGAAGAATTCGTGCCGGGCGACCGACGCCACGACGTCCGCTGCCAGCAGGAGCTCGACGTAGCCGGCGCGGTCGAGGTGACCGACGTGCACGACCCGCCGGCCCAGTCGCTCGATGGCCTCGGTCACTTCGCGAGGGTCGGTCCGCCGGTTCTCGCCCGCCAGCGCCACGTCGAACGCAACGCCGGCCTCGGCGAGGCGGACCAAGATGCCGAGGAACCGTCCCGGATCCTTGTCGTGGTCCCAACGCTGGTTCCACACCACCAGCGGCGCGGCGCCGCGGTCGGCGCTGGTGGAGCGCGGCGCGGCGACGAGGTCGGCGGTGTCGACGCCGACGGCGAGCACCCCGGTGCGCGCCAGCACCCCGGCGGCCAGGTGGTCGTGGGCCAGATCCGGCACCCGCTGCAACCGATCGTCCAACGCGGTGGCGATGACCGCACGGTGATGCGCCGAGTTGCACCACACGGCGTCGGCAGCCGCCATCGACGTCCAGGTCGTGAACGCCTGGTCGTCCGTGGGTGCGTTCGCCGCCTGTGCCGGGAAGGCGAGCTGGTTCTCGTGCAGGTACAGCGCCAGGGGCACGTCGGTGAGCGATCGCCGGGTCAGGCCGGCCAGGCGGGCGAGGTCGAGCATGCCGGAGGCGATGACGACGTCGGGCCGGCCGCGCGCCGCCACCGACGCCTCGACCAGCTCGGCCATGGTCACCGCGCCGCCGCGCAGCCGCCACCGCCAGGCGACGGCCGGGTGCGTGCACAGCTCGATGTCGTGACCGCTCGCCGCCACCAGGCCGTCGGCCCACGCCCGATGGCTCCCCCCGTACCAGGGCTCGAGCAGCAGGACCCGACGGCGGGTCACGGCCCGGACGTGCCGGCCGGCCCCGGGTCGGGTGCCGGGCGCCGGTACAGCCGCGGGACGCGTGGCCCGATGCCGCACACGATCTCGTACCCGATCGTGCCCAGCGGCACGGCCCAGTCGTCGGCGAGCACGACCTCGCTCCCCTGCCGTCCGATCAGCACCACCTCGTCGCCCTCGGCGACCTCGTCGTCCCCGCAGTCCACCATGAGCTGATCCATGGTCACGACGCCGACGATCGGTCGTCGCCGACCGCCGATGAGCACGCTGCCGCCCACCGACGCCAACCGACGGGGCACCCCGTCGGCGTAGCCGATGGGGACCGTGGCGACGGTCGTGTCCGCGACCACGTGATGGCGTTGGCCATACGAGATGCGCTCACCGGCGCGCACGCGCTTGACCATCGCCACCTCGGCGCGCAGCGTCATCGCCGGACGGAGGTCGATCCGACCCGCCAGCGCCGGCGAGGGCGGCAGGCCGTACACGGCGATGCCGCACCGCACCAGGTCGAGGTGCCCGCGCCGGTGATCGATGGCGACGGCGGAGTTCCCGGTGTGCCGCAGCGGCGGCAGCAGGCCGGCAGCGTCGAGATCGGCGCACACCGCGTCGAACCGGTCCAGCTGCACGTCGGTGAACGGGTTGCCCGGCTCGTCGGCGACGGCGCAGTGCGTCCACACGCCGGCCAGCGCCAGGCCCGGCTGCGCATCGACGGCGCGCGCCAAGCCCACGATCTCGCTCGGTGCCGCGCCGACACGGTTCATGCCCGTGTTGACCTTGAGGTGGACGTCGACCGTGCGGCCCGTCGCCGCGGCGGCGTCGGCGGCCGCCTCGATCGTGGCACGGCGGTAGACCGTCAACGTCAGCCCGTGGTGCACAGCCACGTCGACGTCGTCCGGGCGCGGCTCGGACAGCAGCAGGATCGGCGCCTCGATGCCCGCCTTGCGCAGCACCGCCCCCTCCTCGACCAGCGCCACGGCGAGCCAGGTCGCCCCGGCGGCGAGCGCCGTCTCGGCGACGGCGATGGCGCCGTGCCCGTAGCCGTCGGCCTTGACCACCGCACACAGCGCTGCCGGCGCCACCGCGTCGACAAGGACGGCGACGTTGTGGGCGATGGCGCCGAGATCGACCTCGGCCACGGCGGCGCGCACGGCTACAGGCCTACGCCAACAAGGCGCGCAGGATGTCCTTGCGGGTGACGATGCCCTGCAGGTTCCACTCGTCGTCGACGACCGGGAGGCGCGAGACGTCCTCGTCGTGCATCAACGTCGCCGCGTCCTGCACGGTGCCGTCGACCGGCATCGTCACCACCTCGGTGTGCATCACGTCGCCCACCACGCCGCCGAGGATCTTCTCGATGTCGGCGTTGAGGTGCTTCTCGCGCAGCGACGGGATCTCGATGTTGACCCCGAGGAAGTTCACGATCGTCGGGAAGTGGATCCGCACGCCCTGCACGATCAGGTCGGTCGCCGTGAGCATCCCGGCGATGCGGCCCGACGGCTCGACGACCGGCGCGCCGTTGAAGCCACGGTCGATCAGGGTGCGCATCGCCGTCGCCACGTCATCGCCCGGGGCGAAGGTCAACACGTCGGTGACCATGATCTCGCGGATGGGGGAATCGAGCGCCATGGGATCCTCCGGGACGTCGAGCGTCAAGGCACCGGCACGGGATCGTCTCCCGCTCCGGCGAGGCCGGCCAGCGCTGCGGGGACGAGTGCCGCCACGTCGCCGGCGACCAGGCCGTCGGACCAGCCTAGGGCCGCAGCGCGGCCGTGGACGAACGCTGCCGTCGCCGCCGCCTCGAGCGGTGCGAGGCCGCGGGCGCAGCACGCCGCCACCATGCCGGCGAGGACGTCGCCCGTGCCGGCGGTGGCGAGGCGCGCGTCGCCGGTGTTGGTCAGCAGCACCCGACCGTCGGGGCCGGCGACGATCGTCAGCGGGCCCTTCAACAGCACCACGCACCCCAGCCGCTCGGCCAACCGGCGGACGTCGCCGATGCGGTCCGGTCCCGGACCGTGGCCCACCAGGCGCTCGAACTCGCCGTCGTGGGGGGTGAGGATCGTGTGCGGTTGCACGACCTCGTCGGCCTGCTCGCCGAGCAGGGCGAGCCCGTCGGCGTCGACCACCGTCGGCACGGCGGCGCTGCCGACCACCATGCGCACGTCCGCCCGCTGGGCCGGGTCGCGCCCGAGCCCGTTGCCGACGACGAGGGCGCCGAACCGCAGGTGATCGGCGAGCACCTCGGCGCCCCACCCGGTGCCGGCCAGCTCGGCACCGACGGCCTCGATCGCCACGCCCGACGTCGTGGCCACCGTCGCACCGGGCGTGGACCACCGCACGTAGCCCGCACCGGTGCGCTGGGCGCCCGCCACCGTGAGGGCCACCGCACCCGCCATCCCGGGGCTGCCGCCGACGGCCCACACGGCGCTGCGCCACTTGTGGTCCTCGGCCGAGCGTTCGGGCCACCAGGCCGCGACATCATCGGCCGTCAGCAGGTGGGTGCGGATCGGCGTGCCGTCCGGCAGCCGGTCCACGTCGAGCCCGATGTCCGCCACGTCGACGTCACCGCAGCACGACGCCCCCGGCTCGAGCAGCACTCCCGGCTTGAGCGCGGCGAGACAGATCGTGCGGTCCGCCGCGAGGGGCTCGCCGCCGGGCCGACCGGTCAGGCCGTCGATGCCCGACGGGATGTCGACGGCCAGCACCGGCGTGTCCGGTCGGGCAGGGCGCGGCGAGCGGTACGTGCCCGAGAACCCAGTGCCGTACGCGGCGTCGATCACCAGGTCGGCGTCGGGGAGCACCGGGGGCGCGTCGGCCGCGTCGACGACGGTCGTCCGCACGCCACGTCGAGCCAACCGACGCGCCGCATCCCGACCGTCGTTGCCGTTGTTGCCCTTCCCGGCCACCACGACCACGCGCCGGCCGTAGGTGCCGCCGAGCAGGGCCCGCGCCTCGTAGGCGACGGCGTCGCCGGCCCGGCGGATCAGCACCTCGACGGGATCGGCCGCGCCGCGGTCGATCGCGCCCATCTCGTCAGGGGTCGTCACCGGCAACATGGCGTCAGTCTCCCGCGCCGAGGCCGTTCCCACACGATCCGGCGCGCACCCGTCGTCAGCCTGGGCGCGAGGCGACGGCCGTGAGGATCTGGGTCATCAGCTCGGGGTCGTTGAGCGGCTGCCAGTCCGGCGCCAGCGCCGTCGTGAACCGCTCGACGTAGAAGAACTGCTTGAAGACCAGGATCAGGTCCTTGGGCAACAGCACGCCGTGGCGCATGCCGACGCGTACCACCTCGACGAAGGCCTGGGCGTACGACACCTCCCCCAGCGGCGCGTCCAGGACCGGCGCCAGCGACCGCTCCAGATCGCGCACCAGCGCGTCGAGGTCGAACGACGGGTCGGGATCGATCGGCACGAACAACGCCTCGGCCAGCCCCCGGTAGTCGCGGGCCAGCAGCGCCGGGAGCGCCCGGAACAGGTTGTCCCGCGCCTCGTCGGAGAGGTGGCCGCAGATGCCGAAGTCGATGAAGCAGGCCCGACCCTCGGTGTCGACGCAGAGGTTGCCGGCATGCAGATCGCCGTGGAAGACACCGTGCACCAGCGTGCCGTGCAGCCAGCCGCGCACCGTCGTGCGGAGCAGCGCGGCGCCGTCGACCCCGGCGCGCTCGTGCGCCGCCACGTCATCGAGGCGGTACCCCTCGACGTAGTCCATCGTCAGCACGCGCGGGGTGGTCGAGCGCCAGTGCACCGTCGGGATGCGGATCATGTCGGCGTCGGCGAAGTCCGCCAGCGCCGCGGTGATCTCCTCCATCGCCCGCGCCTCGATCATGAAGCTGAGCTCGCCCCGCAGCGTCTGCGCGAAGTCCTCGACCGTGGCCACCGGCTGCACCAGGCGGGCGCGCACCGACACCCGCTCCACCAGCCGGGCCCCCGCGGCCATGAACCGCAGGTCCGAGTCGATGCGTCGGGTGATGCCGGGGCGTTGCACCTTGACCACGACGTCGTGGCCGTCGACGGTGCGCGCCCGGTGCACCTGACCGATCGACGCCGACGCCAGCGGCGTGGTGTCGAACCAGGCGAAGACCTCGTGGGGCGGGGCGCCGAGCTCTTCGGTGATCACCCGCTGGACCAGGGCATCCGGCAACGGGCGCACCTGGTCGAGGCAGCCCTGCATGCCCTCGACCAGGTAGTCGGGGAACACGCCCGGCGTCGATGCCATCATCTGGCCGAGCTTGGTGTAGGTCGGCCCGAGGTGCTCGAAGGCGACGCGCAGCTCCTCGGCCACGACGGGCCGCCACGGCTCGCCCGCACGCTGGCGGCGCCGGGCCCGCCGCGCCGCCCGGGACAGGATGGTCGTGGCCGCCACCACCCGGCGGGCGTCTTGGAGGCGTTGGCCCTGACCCATGGCGGGCGAAGCTAGCCCCCGAGTGCCAGCGCCACCGCAACGGCGGTGTGTGCCGTGTGGCTCAACGTGAGGTGCCACGCCGCCACACCCGCGTCGTCCGCCAACGCCGCAGCGGCGCCCACGAGCACCAGGGACGGCGCTCCGCTGTCGGCGCGCATCACCTCGATGTCGGTCAGCGGCACGCGGAACACCCCGATGCCGAGCGCCTTGAGGGCGGCCTCCTTGGCGGCGAAGCGCACGGCGAACCGCTCGGTCGGATCCCGCCGGGCCTCGCAGTAGGCACGTTCGGCCGGGGTGTAGATCCGATCGACCAGCGTGGGGGTGCGCTCCAGCGCCAACCGCACACGATCGAGGTCGACGGCATCGACCCCGAGGCCGACGACGCTCAGGCCCGCCACCGCTCGGCCAGCTGGCTGATCGTCGCCGTCATCAGCTCGACGATCGGGATCTGGCCCAAGACGTCCTCACGGAACGCCGGCTCCGTCTCGGTGACCGCGTCGCGCAGCGCCTGCAACCGGCCGCGGTACCCCTCCAGGACCGTGACCAACGCCGGCAACGGCAGCGAGTCCCGCAGCGACACGTGCAGCAGGGTCAGCCCGGTGCACTGGTTGTCCTTGACCTCGGGCACGATCAGCACCGTGCGGCCGTCCGCCCGCCCGCTCGCCACCAGCGGCAACCGTTCGATCGCCACCCGGTGCTTGGTGCCGCGCAGCGCCGGGTTGTCCTCGGTACGGCTGCGCAGCTCGCGCCCGATGCCCCCGCGATCGACGACGGCGATCGTGGCGTCGGACTCGGCCGTGTCCGAGACCCGGCCCTCGATGCGGTAGCGGGTGTAGCCGAGCACCTCGTCCACCAGCGCGTCGAGCACGGCGAGGGTGCGCAGCGACTGGTAGCTGAGCCGGTCCCGCGAGGCTCCGGCGGTGAGCACCTCACGCACGAGCGGCGCCTGCAGCAAGGTCTCGTCCGACCGGGAGATGCCGACGGTCACCGTCTTGGCCTGGTGCTTGATGGCGTCGACCGGCCGGGTCAGCTCCTCGATCGCTCGGGTGAGGGCGTCGGTGAGGTCCTCGATCACCACCGACGGCGTGCCGACCTTGCCGTACTCGAGCTGGTACGTCTCGAGCGGCGCCACGCCCAGGCCGTAGCGCAACGTCGACGCCAACCGCACGGCCGACGACGCCTCGAGGTGCCCGTCGTACTCGCCCGAACGCAGGCCGTCGAAGAAGCGCGCCGCCAGCGGTTGGAGCGATGCCGCAAGTCCGGTGAGCACCGCCTCGGCGTCGGCGGAGGCGTCGTCCGCCACCGCCGCCTCGATGGCGGCGCGGGCCTCGCGCAGCGGCAGGGCCTGCGCGTCGATCGCCAGCGCCGCCTCGTAGCCGAAGAGGTGACCGACCATCGCCGAGAGCACGAAGGCCAGCAGCGGATGGGTCGGCGGCACGAAGATGCCCGCCAGCGCACCGGAGAAGCGCTCCTCGCCCTCGGAGGCGATCACGATGGGCGCCGCCTTGTGCGCCCGGAAGATCGCCACCTCCTTGGCGACGTCGTCGGCCGTCGACCCGGTGAGCCCGGCGGCGCACACCAGGATCAGCGGCTCGGAGCTGAGGTCGATGTGCTTCTTGTCCTCGGTGGAGTCCGATGCGATCGACTTGTAGCAGAGCTCGGAGAGCTTGATCCGGATCTCGTGGGCGGCGATGCGGTTCACGCCGTTGCCGACGATCGCCCAGTACCGCCGGCTCGGGGCGAACCGGTGGGCGGCATCGGCGATCTCGGCCCGCAGGTCGAGGGTGCGCGCCATCTGGTCGGGGAGCTCCCGCAGCGCGTGCAGCACCTCGGACCGGTCGAGCTCGTCCGCGCCCCCGACCGTGTCGGCGACGGCGACGGCCAGGAGCATCCCGGCGGCGATCTGAGAGTAGAAGGCCTTGGTCGAGGCGACGGCCATCTCCACGTCGCGACCGTCGGCGGTGTAGAGCACGCCGTCGGACCGGTCGGTCAGGTCGCTGTTGCGACGGTTGACGATCGAGACCACCTTGGCGCCGCGGGCGCGCACCAGGTCGACGGTGCGATTGGTGTCGGTCGTCGTGCCGGACTGGCTGATGGCGACGACCAGGGTGTTGCTCATGTCCTCACGCAGGCCGAACCCGCTCAGCTCGTTGGCGAGCATGGCCTCGGCGTGCAGCGGCGCTTGGGCGCCGATCACGGCCTGGATGAGCGCCGCCGTCCCCTGGGCGGCGATGGCCGCCGTGCCCTGGCCCGTGACGACGATGCGGCGCAGCGTGCCGTCGCGCAGGCCACGCACCACCTCGTCGGGCAGGGCGTCGGGGCCGAGCCGCACCGTGAGCGCGCCGTCGACGTCGACGAGCCTGCCGCGCAACGTCTTGCGGAACGACGCCGGCGCCTCGGTGATCTCCTTGAGCAGGAAGTGCGGGGCGTCGCCACGATCGATGTCACGGGTGGTGATCTGAGCGGTCGCCAGCTCGTCGGCGCCCACCGGCAGCGGCGTGCCGTCGTAGGCCCAGCGGTCGATGCCGGCCGTCGTGCCGGCGCCGTCGGGACGCAACCGCACGACCTGGCCCCGCGTGGCGGCCGGGTTGGCGGCGTCGGCCGGGGTCTCCCCGTCCATGCGCAGGTAGGTGTCGGTCTCCTCCACCACGCCGTACGGCTCGCTGGCGACGATGAACAGGTCCTCGGCGAGACCGATGTAGAGCGCCTGCCCGCTGCCGCGCAGCGCCAGTAGCAGGTCGTCGGGTGCGGCGGCGGCGCTGGCGGCGATGGCCACCGAGCCTTCGAGACGGTTGACCGTCGAGCGGAAGGCGTCGACCGGGGCGCTCCCGCCCGCCATCGCCCGCGACGTGAGCGTGGGGATGACCTTGGCGTCGGTCGTGATCTCCCCGGCGATCCGCAGGCCGTCATGCGCCTTGAGGTCGGCGAAGTTGTCGACATCACCGTTGAGCGCGGCGGTGAGGTAGGGGCCGTCACGACCGTCGAGCTCTTCGGCGTTGAGCGGGTGGGCGTTGGGCTGCGAGATGATGCCCACGCTCGCCCAACGGGTGTGGCCGAGCACCACGACCCGGGCCCCGGGTGCGGCGAGGGCCCGACGCAGCAGCGCGTCGTCGCGGATGTCGGCGCGCAACGCCGCGGTGTTGTCGCCCAGCTCGCCGATCTCCGCCGCCGCCTTGTAGACGATGCTGAGGTGGCCGTCCGGACATCGGACGCTGCCCGAGGTGAACAGGGCGTCGCCGCGCCCCGAGAGCGCCTCGAGCACCATCGGGTCATCGGCCGCCAGCCCATGGCCCGACACCAGCAGGTGCAGACCGGCCGAGTCACGACCACGGACCTCCAGCCGATCGATGGCCGAGAGCGCCTGGTGGATCGACAGGTAGCCGGCGATGGCGGCGGGGCCCAGGTCGGGCCCGGCCAGATCGACCACGCCGGCGGCGGCGCGGAGCCGATCGCGCTCGATCGCCCACAGCGCGTCCTTGAGCCGGATCAGCGCGGCGTTGACCGCCTCGGACTCCCCGAGCGCAACCGGGCCGGCGTCGAGCACCGCCTCGATCTCGGCCACGGCCCCGCCGAGCGACGCGCACGTCGAGGCGATGGCCGAACGCAGGCCCCCGTCGCCCAGCAGGGCGGTGACCCCCGGCGTGCCCCGCAGGAGCCGGTCGACGCCCTCGAGGTGCTCTGCCACGCCGACCAGGACGGCCGCCGTGTCGTCGCCGGCGGGATCGAGGTGCCGCAACCGGTCGGCGAGGCCGTCGAGCGCGGTGGTGAGCTCCGCAGCGCTGGGCGGGGTCCGGTCGGACGGGTGACGGAGAAGAGCGATGATGCCGCACATGGGAAGGCCCGAGTCTACTCGGGGCCTACCCGGCCGAACCGCCGGCGACCGCCTCGACGGCGGCGGCCAGCCGGTCGGCGGCGGCGGCCGCCAGCTCGGCAGTGGGCGCCTCGACCATCACGCGCACGAGCGGCTCGGTGCCGCTCGGGCGGATGAGCACGCGCCCCGTCTCGCCCAGCGCCGCCTCCTCGGCGGCGATCGCCGGGGCGATGAGCTCGGCGATGGCCGGATCGCGCTCGGCGACCCGCACGTTGACGAGCACCTGCGGGAGGCGTTGCATCACCGCGGCGTGCACCGACAACGGTGCGCCGCTGCGCTGCACGAGGTCGGCGACGCTCACGGCGGTGAGCAGCCCGTCGCCGGTCGTGGCCCGCTGCCGGAAGATGATGTGGCCGCTCTGCTCGCCGCCGAGCCCCCAGCCGCCGTCCTCGAGCGCCTCGAGCACGTAGCGGTCGCCGACCGCCGTCTCGACGACCGTGATGCCGGCGTCGCGCATGGCCAGCTTGAACCCGAGGTTGGTCATCACGGTGACCACCACCGTGTCGTCGGGCAGCAGCCGGCGCGCCCGCAGGTCCAGCGCACACATGGCGATCAGCTGATCGCCGTCGACGAGCGAACCGTGCTCGTCCACGGCCAGGAGTCGATCGGCATCGCCGTCGAAGGCCAGACCGAGGGCGGCGCCTGTGGACACGACCGCCGCCTGCAGGTCGCCCGGGTGGGTCGAGCCGCAGCCGTCGTTGATGTTGCGACCGTCGGGCTCGGCGTGGATGACGTGCACCTCGGCACCGAGCCGGCGCAGGACATCGGGGGCCACCGCCGAGGCGGCGCCGTTGGCGCAGTCGACCACGACCGACAGGCCGCGCAGGTCACGGCCTTCGAGGGCGCCGAGCACCGCCTGCTCGTACGCCTCGACGGCGGCGACGTCGCGGCCGTCCAGCTCGACCGGCGCCGGCACCGGGGTAGCACCGTGCACGAGGGCGTCGAGCTCGGCCTCGAGGCGGGCCTCGACGTCGTCGCGCAGCTTGCGGCCGCCCGGCGCGAAGAACTTGATGCCGTTGTCGTGCCACGAGTTGTGCGAGGCGGAGATGACGGCGCCCGGCACCCCGTCGCGCGCGCTGAGGCACGCCACGGCCGGCGTCGGCACCACGCCGAGCAGATCCACCTCGACGCCCTCGGCCTGCACCCCGCCGGCCAGCGCTGCGGCGATGGACGGCCCCGAGGCCCGGGTGTCCATGCCCACGACCAGGCGTGGCCCGCCGAGGACCCGCGCCGCAGCCTGACCCAGCCGGGCGGTGAACTCGGGGGTGAGCTCGTCGGCGTGCGCGCGCACGCCGTCGGTACCGAAGCGCAGCGTCACACGGCGCCGATCAGCGCTTGGAGTACTGCGGAGCCTTTCGGGCCTTCTTGAGGCCGTACTTCTTGGACTCCTTCTCGCGATCGTCGCGGGTCAGGAACCCGGCCCGCTTGAGCTCGACGCGCAGCTCGGGATCGAGGCCGACCAGCCCACGGGCGATGCCGAGGCGCAGGGCGCCGGCCTGACCGGTGAACCCGCCACCGTCGAGGGTGGCGTCGATGTCGTAGGCCTCGGTCTGCTCGGTCACGCGCAGCGGCTCGGTGATGATCATGCGCTGCGTCTCGGTCGGGAAGTACTCCCCGATGTCGCGGCGGTTGACGGTGATCTTCCCGGTGCCCGGGCGGAACCGCACACGGGCGATGGCGCGCTTGCGGCGGCCGGTCGACTGGATCAGGGGCTTGGTCATCGCTTCGTCGTCCTCGGGATGATCACTCGGCGGCGCGAGCCTTGGCGTGCTCGATGACGAGCGGCTGCGGCTGCTGCGCGGCATGGGGGTGGTCGGGGCCGGCGTAGACCTTCAGCTTGCGCAGCTGGGCCCGGCCGAGCCGGTTCTTCGGAAGCATCCCGCGCACGGTCCGGCGGACCGCCTCGGTCGGCTTGGTGTCCATCAGCTCGGCGTAGGAGCGGGACTTGATGCCGCCCGGATAGCCGGAGTGCCAGTACACCGGCTTGCGCTCCGC